>DASTGV010000055.1:0-4784 GCA_035718765.1 Nocardioidaceae bacterium | reverse complement strand
CGGCCACCGACATCGCCTTCGCGCTCGCGGTGCTAGCCGTCGCCGGGTCCGCGCTGCCGGCGTCGCTTCGGGCCTTCCTGCTCACGCTGGCCGTCGTCGACGACCTGGTCGTGATCGTGGTGATCGCGGTGTTCTACACCTCGGCCCTGCACCTCGTGCCGCTCCTGCTGGCGGTGGTGCTGCTCGCGGTCTACGCCCTGCTCCAGCAGCGCCGGGTCGCGTCGTCCCTGGTGTACCTGCCGCTCGCGGCCGCGACCTGGTGGTGCGTGCACCAGAGCGGCGTGCACGCCACCGTCGCGGGCGTCGCCCTGGGGCTGCTGACCCGGGTGCTGCCCGACGAGGACGAGGCGCGCTCCCCCGCCGAGCGGCTGGAGCACCGGCTGACCCCGGTGTCCGCGGGCGTGGCGGTGCCGTTCTTCGCGCTGCTGTCGGCCGGCGTCGTGCTGCACCTCGACGGGTCGTTCGTCACCGACCCGGTGGTCCTCGGGGTGCTGCTGGGGCTGGTGGTCGGCAAGCCGGTCGGCGTGTTCGGCGGCGCGTGGGCGGTCACCCGGCTCACCCGCGCGCAGCTCGACGCCGACCTGGGCTGGCGCGACGTCGCCGGCGTGGCCGTGCTGGCCGGCGTCGGGTTCACCGTCGCGCTCCTGGTCAGCGAGCTGTCCTACGGGCCGGCCCAGGCCGAGGCCGCGAAGACGGCCGTCCTGGTCGGCTCGGTGGTGGCCGGGCTGCTGGCCGCCGCGGTGCTCGGGCGCCGCAGCCGCGCCCATCGCGCGCAGGGGGCCGCCGGCCCGCCGGACTGACCGTGCGCGAAAGGCCGGTTTGGTGCCGGTACGCTCAGGGCACGAAGGAGGGACCATGACCCAGGCGAGCAACGCACCCGTGACCCGGCCGCACTCGGACGTCCCCAGCAAGGACGACCCGACCCTCGGCAAGCTGGTCGCCGACGCCAGCCGGGACATCTCCAGCCTGGTCCGCCAGGAGATCGCCCTCGCGAAGTCCGAGCTGCGGATCAGCGTCAAGGCCGGTGGCTTCGGCATCGGGCTGTTCGCCGGCGCCGCGTTCATCGGCGTGCTGGCGATCATCATGCTCTCGGTGGCGATCGCCTACTTCATCCACATGACCGGGCTCGACCTGGCCTGGTGCTTCCTGATCGTCTTCGTGCTCTACGTCCTCCTCGCCGCGCTGCTCGCCTTCGTCGGCACCAAGAAGGTCAAGCAGGTCCGCGCCCCCGAGCGGGCGATCCACCAGGCCCAGGAGACGAAGAACATCCTGCAGCGTGGCTGAGGTCCCACCCTCCCCCGACCCGATCGAGATCCCCGGCCCCTGGCAGCACCGGCACGTCGCCGCCAACGGAGCCCGGTTCCACGTCGCGGAGACGGGTCCGGCGGACGGCCCGTTGGTGCTGCTGCTGCACGGCTTCCCGGAGTTCTGGTGGGCCTGGCGCGACCAGCTGCCCGCGCTCGCCGCGGCCGGCTACCGCGCCGTGGCGATGGACCTGCGCGGCTACGGCGGCTCCGACAAGACGCCCAACGGCTACGACCCGGTGACCCTCGCCCAGGACGTGTCGGGGGTGGTGAAGGCGCTCGGCGCCCGCAGCGCGGTCCTCGTCGGGCACAGCTGGGGCGGGTACGTCGGATGGGCGACCGCCGTGCTGCACGCCCGTGAGGTGTCGGCGCTGTGCGCGGTGTCCGCCCCGCACCCGGCCGTGATGCTGCGGGCCCTGCGACCCGGCAGCGTCGCCGTGCGGCACGTGCTGGCGATGCAGCCGCCCTGGCGCCCCGAGCGCCGGCTCGCCGACCCGGCGACCGGGTTCCTCCGCGGGCACCTGCGGTCGTGGAGCGCTCCGGGCTCCGCCTTCCCGGACGAGCCCACGGTCGCGACGTACCAGCGGGCGATCTCGGTCTGGCCGTCGTCGCACTGTGCGCTGGAGTACCACCGCTGGCTGTTCCGGTCGCGGCTGCGCGCCGACGGTCGCCGCTTCGGCCGGCTGATGCGCCCCCCGGTCGCCCAGCCGGTGCTGGCCGTGGGCGGCGCGGACGACCCCGCCGTGCCGGTCGCGGCACTCCACGGCTCCGCCGGTCACGTGGCCGGCGCGATGTGCGAGCGGGTGCTGGCCGGGGTCGGGCACTTCCCGCACGAGGAGCGGCCCGAGGAGTTCACCCGGCTGCTGCTGGACTGGCTGGGCGGGCTCTGAGGCGCACCCCTACCCGGGACGTCAGGCGCAGGCGCCGGTGCCGACCGTGCCGGTATGCGTGAGGCCGGCGGCCGCCGCGTCGGAGACCTGGGTCGCGGTCAGCGCGTAGCCGGTCTCGCCGTCGGTGACGGAGGCCGCGAAGATCAGGCCGAGGACCCGCCCGGACGTCGAGACGAGCGGACCACCGGAGTTGCCGGGCCGCACCAGCGCGCGCAGCGAGAACACCTCGCGCACGACGGTGCCGTTGCCGTAGATGTCCGGGCTGCGCAGCCGCTGCTCCCCGCGGATGCGGGCCGCCTGCACGTTGTACGGGCCGTCCTGCGGGTAGCCGAGCACGGCGGCCGCCTGGCGGGACTGACCGTGGCGGTCGAAGCGGAGGTACGGCCCGCTCAGCCCGTCGACCGCGAGCACGGCCACGTCGGTCTTGGAGTTGTAGTACACGACCCGGGCGGGCTTCTCGCTCTCGCCGACCAGCACGACGGGCTTGTCGACGCCGGCCACGACGTGCGCGTTGGTCATCACCCGGCCCGGCGCGTAGAGGAAGCCGCTGCCCTCGACCCCGCGGTCGCAGGAGTTCTGCCCGCGGATCTTGAACACGCTCCGCTGGGCCCGCTGCACGTCGGGGTCACGCGCCACCCGTCCCGGCGGGGGCCCCACGTTGATGATCCGCTCCTGCGCGAACGGCTCCAGGTAGCGCGGGAAGAAGCTCGACCCGACGACGTTGTTGAAGGAGTTCAGCGCCTCGACGGCATTGGCCGGCATCACGCCGTTGACCCGCTGCAGGACGGCCGAGTCGCGCACCTCGCGGCTGGCCCAGGGCAGCTTCGCCCCGCTGACCGCGACACCGAGCGCCCAGGCGACCACGAGCACGGCGGCCATGCTCAACGCCGCACCGCCGATGGCGTCGAGGGCACGCGCGGGCTGCCAGGTGATCGTGGACCGGATCTTCGCACCGGCGTACTGCAGGATCGCCTGGCCGAACGACGCGCACACCAGGACCACGAACAGGGCCGCGAGAGACACCCACAGGGCCGGCTGCGCGTCGCCGAGCAGCTTGGGGGCGAGCCAGATGCCGACCAGACCGCCGAGCAGCAGCCCGCCGGTCGCGAAGGCGCCCGCGATGAAGCCCTGCCAGTAGCCGGAGACGGCGTAGGCGAGCACGAGCACGACCAGGAACCAGTCGAGGACGTTCACGTCGTGGACCTCACCGCTCCCGGAAGTTCGTGTTCGGCTCCGGCGGCTGCGCCACCACCTCGCCCCGGGCGGCCAGCATATGGGCGGGCAGGTCCTGCAGGACGCCGGCGTCCCAGGGCCGGGTCCAGCCCAGGAAGTCGAAGAGCCGGGCGATGATCCCGGCCGTGAAGCCCCACAGCACCAGGTCCTTGTCGTCGCCGATGAGGAACCCCGGGCCGGTCCACCCCGACGGGTGCCGGACGGAGACGCGGTGCTCCGGCTCGAGCAGCTCGTCGATCGGGACGCGCAGCACGGCGTGCACCTCCGCCGGGTCGACGACGCGGACGGGACTCTCCTCGCGCCACCAGCCGAGCACCGGGGTCACCGCGAAGTTGCTGGGCGGCAGCCACAGCTCGGGCAGGGTCGCGAACACCTGCACGCCGGACGGGTCGAGCCCGGTCTCCTCCTCGGCCTCCCGCAGCGCCGTCGCCGCCGGTGACGGGTCCCCGGGGTCGGTCGAGCCGCCCGGGAACGACACCTGGCCGGGGTGCGAGCGCATGTCGTGGGCCCGCTCCGTGAGCAGCAGGTCGGGACCCATCGGGCCCTCGCCGAACAGCATCAGCACAGCGCCCTGCCGGGTGTCGGCGTCGTCCGGCGGCACGAACCGGGTCAGCTCGTCGGCCGTGATCGTCTCCGCGCCGCGACGTACGGGATCGAGCCAGGACGGCAGCTCCGGCTCGGGAGCGGTCAGCGGGTCGGGCACGGGGGGAGCCTACCCAGCGGTACCCACCGGGCTCAGACCACGCAGAACTCGTTGCCCTCCGGGTCGGCCATCACGACGTGGTCGCGCCCGTCCGTGCGTACGACGGACCCGCCGGCCGCGACGAGCCGCTCGACGGTGGCGGTGATCCGGGGCCAGCGGACGTCGTCGGGAAGGGCCCGGCCGCCGGCGACCTGGAGGTCGAGGTGCAGCCGGTTCTTGGCGGCCTTCGGCTCGGGCACCTTGAGTAACGAGAGCCGCGGCAGCACCCCTGCCGGGTCGACCAGGGCGGCGCCCTCGTCCCACTCGTCCTCGGGCACGTCGCACGCGACGAACCACGCCTCCCAGGTCTCGAACCCCTGGGGCGGCGGCGCGTCGACGTACCCCAGCGCGGTCTTCCAGAACTCCGCGAGCACCGCGGGGTCCGCGCAGTCGTAGGTGAGCGTGAAGGCGGTCACGACGGCAGCGTCACGCCGAGGTGCTTCTGGGTCATGGCGCGCAGCTCGGCGTAGGAGTCGACCACGCCGAACTCCACCTGGACCGAGCCGTCGGAACCCACGAAGGCCACACCCGGCAGGCCCCGGATCCGCAGGTCCGCCCGCAGCGTCCCGCCGGGGTCCGCGAGCAGCGGGTAGGTGACGCCGGTGTCCCGGACCA
>DASTGV010000054.1:0-11616 GCA_035718765.1 Nocardioidaceae bacterium | reverse complement strand
GGATGGTTCCTGCTCCGCCAGGCGGTCACCGCCGCGCTCACCGCCAACGCGGTGCGTCCCGTGCCCGGCTTCCGGGTGGCGGTCCCGTCGATGGTGGCGGGCTGGCTGACCAGCGAGCTGGCACCGCACCTGCTGGCGCTGACCGCCGCCGACGCGCTGCGCGAGTCGGCCCGGAGCCGGCCCGACCGCCGAGGGCTGGCCCTGGCGGGCGGCAGCGCGGTCGCCCTCGCCGCGATGGTGGCGCAGTCCACCCGCGCGAAGGAGCACGTGGACCGCGCGCTGGTGGAGGCGCTCGGCGCGGGCTACCGCGACCGGCTCACCGAGGTCTACACCGACGTGGACCTGTCCACCCCGCTGCGCCAGCTGGTCCTGCCGTTCCGGGTCGTCGACGACGAGGTCGAGGTGCTCAAGGACATCGCGTACGACCCGGCGCACGGCAAGCGCGGGCTGCTCGACGTCTACCGCCGGCGGGGCAGCGAGAGCGAGAAGGCGCCGGTGCTGCTCCAGGTGCACGGCGGCGGCTGGAGCGTCGGCGACAAGGAGCACCAGGGCATCCCGCTGATGCTGCACATGGCCGCGCGCGGCTGGGTCTGCGTGGCGGTCAACTACCGGCTCAGCCCGCGTGACGCGTTCCCCGCGCACCTGGTCGACGTGAAGCGCGCGATCGCGTGGGTCCGCGAGCACGGCCCGTCGTACGGCGCGGACCCCTCGTTCCTGGCGGTCACCGGCGGCTCGGCCGGCGGGCACCTGGCCGCGCTCGCCGCACTCACACCCGGCGACCCGGAGTACCAGCCGGGCTTCGAGCACGCCGACACCTCCGTGCAGGCGGCGGTGCCGCACTACGGGGTCTACGACTTCGCCGGCGCGATCGGCACCCGGCGGTCCCGGCAGCTCCGCGACCTGTTCCTGGGGCCGCGCGTGCTGTTCGAGGACCCGCGCACCCACCTGGCCGAGTTCGAGAAGGCCTCGCCGCTGGCACGCGTGCGTGCCGACGCGCCGCCGTTCTTCGTCATCCACGGCAGCAGCGACTCGCTGGTCGAGGTGGCCCAGGCGCGGGCCTTCGTGGATGCGCTGCGCGCGGTCTCGCACGAGCCGGTCGCCTACGCAGAGCTGCCCGGCACGCAGCACGCGTTCGACGTCTTCCCCTCGATCCGTTCGGCGCACGTCGTGCGCGGCGTGGACCGCTTCCTGCGCTCCACCTACGACCGGTGGGTGCACGGGTGACCGGGATGCCGGCCGACCTGCTCGCCAAGGCGCGCGCGGCCAAGGGCTTCATGCCGGAGGACGAGGGCGACCTGCTCTACGACGTCGCGGTCCGGGCCCTCGCCGACGGTCCCGGGCTCGAGGTCGGCACCTACTGCGGCAAGTCGGCGGTGTACCTCGGCGCCGCCGCCCGGGCCGCGGGGAGCACGGTGTTCACCGTCGACCACCACCGCGGCTCGGAGGAGAACCAGGTCGGCTGGGAGTACCACGACCCGACGCTCGCCGACCCGGAGTTCGGCCGCCTGGACACGCTCCCGGCCTTCCGGCACACGATCAAGGACGCCGGCCTCGAGGACGAGGTGGTCGCCGTGGTCGGCCGGTCGACGACGGTCTCCGCGCTCTGGCGCACGCCGCTGGCCCTGGTGTTCGTCGACGGCGGGCACACCGACGAGCACGCCGGCAACGACTACACCGGGTGGGGCCGGTGGGTGCAGGCCGGCGGCACGCTGGTGGTGCACGACGTGTTCCCGGACCCGGCGGACGGCGGGCAGGCGCCGTACCGCATCTACCTGCGGGCGCTGGCCGCCGGCTTCGCGGAGGCGACGGCGCTCGGCTCGATGCGGGTGCTGACCCGCGTGCGGGGCGACGCGGGCGACCCGGTCAGCTGACGCGCTGGCGCGACGCGGCGCCCTCGCAGCCGCACTCGAGCCCGATCGCCGGCAGGTCCAGCGGCAGCGTGCCGCCCCGGAAGATGTCCGCGCCCGGCGTCGTCCCGGACAGGGCGTCGACCGCCAGGATGACCGCGGCCGCGGTGTACGTCGTCCGCTCGACCGGCCAGACCGCGTCGTCGGTGAACACGTACCCCGTCCAGTAGCCGCCCTCGTCCGTGCGCAGGTGCTGCATGTCGCGCAGCAGCGTGAGCGCCCGGTCCCGGTCGCCGACCGCGTCCAGCGCCAGCGCGAGCTCGCAGGTCTCGGCCCCGGTGACCCAGGGGTTGGTGTCGACGCAGCGGATGCCCAGCCCGGGCACCACGAAGTCGTCCCACCGGGACCCGAGCAGCACCCGGCCGGCCGGCCCGCGGACCGCGCCGCCGAGCACCGGGTAGTACCAGTCCATCGAGAACGTCGACTTGTCCAGGAAAAGGTCGCGGTGCTCGCGCAGCGCGTGGCCGAGCCGTCCGGCCGCGAGCTCCCACTCCGGCTGCGGGTCGTCCACGAGCTCGGAGAGGGCGATCCCGGCGGCGAGCGCCTGGAAGATGCTGGAGCTGCCGGCCAGCAGCGCGTCCGCGTCGACCCGGCCCTGCGGGTCGACCGACCAGGCGATCCCGCCCCACGGCAGCTGCACGCCGACCACGAAGTCGAGCCCGCGGCGTACCGCCTCCCAGCAGCGCCGCACGAAGCGCTCGTCGCGGCGCACCAGCCAGTGGTGCCACACGCCGACCGCGAGGTAGGCGCTCATGTTCGTCTCGCCGCTCGCGTCGTCGACCACGCCCGCGACCACCTTCATCGGCCAGGACCCGTCGGGCCGCTGGGTGGCCAGGCACCAGTCGTAGGCCCGGTGCGCGGCGTCGGCCTGGCCGCCCACGAGCAGGGCCATCGCGGCCTCGACGTGGTTCCAGGTGTCGGTGTGCGCGCCGGTCGTCCACGGGACCGCGCCGTCCGGCTCCTGCATCCGCGCGACCGAGGCCGCGGTGGCCGCGACCTGGCGGGCGCTCAGCAGGCCGCTGATGGCAGGGACCTCCGGGCTCATGCCGCGTCGGGCTTGCGCAGGTAGAGGACCAGGCTCTTGCCGATCAGCGGGTTCAGCGCGCGCTCGGCGAGGCGGGTGGCAAGGGGCTTCTCCATGATGTCCCACACCAGCAGCCGGTGGTAGGCCCGCACGGCCGGGTGGCGGTCGTCGGTGACGCCGACCGCGCACTTGAGCCACCAGTACGGCGCGTGCAGGCCGTGCGCGTGGTCGCGGCCCTCGTACACGAGCCCGGCGGCCTCCAGCCTCGCGACCAGCTCGTGGCCCCGGTAGATGCGGACGTGGCCACCCTCGACCTCGTGGTAGGCGTCCGACAGCGCCCAGCAGACCTTCTCCGGGAGCCAGCGCGGCACGGTCACCGCCATCGTGCCGCCGGGCCGCAGCACCCGCGCGAGCTCCGCGATCGCGGCCTCGTCGTCGGGGATGTGCTCGAGCACCTCCGCGGCCACCACCCGGTCGAACTCGGCGTCGGCGAACGGCAGCGAGAGCGCGTCGCCCTGCTTGATGTCGGCCTCGGCGCCGTCGGGGACCTCGCCCGCGTCGCGCATGGCGCCGAACAGGTCGAGCACTCCCGCCAGCTCGTCGCCGTCCTGGTCGAAGGCGATCACGTCACCGCCGCGGCGGTACATCTCGAAGGCGTGCCGACCGGCGCCGCAGCCCATGTCGAGCACCCGGTCGCCGCGCCGCAGCCCGAGCCGGTCGAAGTCCACGGTCAGCATCCGGTGCCCCTCTTCTCGTCGATCGCGTGCTGGTACGCCGCGACGGTCGCCTCGGCCACCGCCCGCCAGCTGAACTCGGCCAGCGCCCGCTCCCGGCCGGCGCGGCCCATCCGGTCGCGGCGCTCCGGGTCGTCCAGCAGCGCCTCCAGGGCGTGCCCGAGCTCGCCCACGTCGCCCGGCGTGACCAGGTCGGCGCAGAGCCCGTCGGGGCCGACCACCTCGGGGATGGCGCCGGCCCGGCTGACGACCAGCGGGGTGCCGCACGCCATCGCCTCCACCGTGGGCAGGGAGAAACCCTCGTACAGCGACGGCACGCAGGCGACCTCGGCCGAGCCGATCGTGGCCGCGAGCTCCTCGTCGGAGATGCCGCTCACGAAGCGGACCGACCCGGTGATCCCGAGCCGGTCCACGATCTGCTCCGTCTGCCCGCCCGGCTTCGGCTTCGAGACCAGCAGCAGCTCGACGTCGCGCTCGGTGCGCAGCTTGGCGAACGCCTCGAGCAGCGTCGCGATCCCCTTCATCGGGGTGTCCGCGCTGGCCATCGCGACGATCCGGCCGGGGACGCGGGGCGCGGTCGGCGGCCGGAACACCTCGTCGACCCCGAGCGGCACGACCCGGACGCGGGACCGGTCGACGCCGAAGTCGGTGACGACGTCGCGGGCCGAGCTCTCCGACGGGGTCAACACGGTGCCCAGCCGGCGGGCGACCCGGCCCTGCATGCGCAGGAAGCCGTACCACCGCCGCAGGGTCAGCCTCCGGCGCCACGAGGTGGCCGCGGCGAGGTCGACGCGGCGGTCGAAGGTGATCGGGTGGTGGATGGTGGCCACCACCGGCAGGCCCGCCCGTTCCACGGCGAGAACGCCGTCGGCCAGGGTCTGGTTGTCGTGGACCACGTCGAAGTCGCCGGCGCGGTCCCTGAGCAGCCGGGCCACCCGCAGGCCGAAGGTGCGGGGCTCGGGGAAGCCGGCGGTCCACATGGTCGCCACCTCCAGCAGGTCGACCAGGTCGCGGTACTCCCCCGGCCGCGGGGTGCGGAACGGGTCGGGCTCGCGGTAGAGGTCGAGGCTGGGCACCTCGGTCAGCCGCACCCCCGCGTCGAGCTCCGGGTAGGGCTGGCCGGAGAACACCTCCACGTCGTGGCCGAGCGCGGCCAGCTCACGGGAGAGGTGGCGCACGTAGACGCCCTGGCCGCCGCAGTGCGGCTTGCTGCGGTAGGACAGCAGGGCGATGCGCAACCGGGCCTCCCCGAGACTGAAACGTGTTCTCATTATGCACGAAGGTGGTGCTAGCGTACGGGGTGGGTGCAGCCAGCCTCCGGTCCGTCCGGCAGGCACCTCGGGCCTCGGGAGGGCAGTCGTGAGAAGCCTGGACACGCTCACGTTCGAGGACCGCGGGTCGCCCGCCCAGCGCGAGCGACGCCGCCGGATCCTCGAGGCGGCGACCGCGCTCGCCGCGAAGGGCGGCTTCGAGCAGATGCAGATGCGGGCCGTCGCCGAGCACGCCGACGTCGCCCTCGGCACGCTCTACCGCTACTTCCCCTCCAAGATCCACCTGCTGGTCAGCGTCCTCGCGCAGCAGTTCGAGGTGGCCGGCGAGAACCTCGCCCGCAAGGCCGTCCCGGGAGACACCGCCGCGGACCGGGTGATGTTCGTGCTCGGCCGCACCACCCAGACCCTGCAGCGGGAGCCCAACCTCACCGAGGCGCTCACCCGGGCGTTCATGTTCGCCGACGCCTCGGTCGCCCAGGAGATCGACGTGGTCGCCGCGCACGTGCGGCGGATGCTGCTGCTCGCCATGCGGGAGCCGGGCACCCCGGTCGACGTACCGGAGCCGACGGAGGAGGAGGTCGCGATCACCAAGGTGATCGGCGACGTGTGGCTGGCCAGCCTGGTGCAGTGGGTGACCGGCCGCGCCTCGGCCCACGACGTCGCCACCTCGCTCGACGTGGCGGTCCGGCTGCTGCTGCGGGAGCCGCGCCCGCTAGCGTGACGCCGTGCCCTCCCCTCCCGTCGCGGACCTGCAGGACGCCGTCCGTGCCCTGGTCGGGACCCGGCTCGGGGACACCGCCCGGGTCTCGGTCTGGGCTGGTGAGCCGGGCGGCGCGGCCTGGTTCACGCGCGAGCCCGACGCACAGCACTACGCGGCCTCCACGATGAAGCTCCCGCTGCTGGTGGCCGCCTACCGGCGCGCGGAGCGCGGCGAGCTCGACCTCGAACGGTCGGTGCCGGTGCACAACGAGCACCGGTCGGCCTACGACGGCAGCGTCTTCTCCCTGGAGCAGGACGACGACCAGGACGACGAGACGTGGGACCGGCTCGGCTCCGAGGTCGACCTGCGCACCCTGGCGCGGCACGCGGTCGTGAAGTCGGGCAACCTGGCCACGGACCTGCTGCTCGAGCACGTGGGTACGCCGGAGGTGGCGGCCGTGCTCCGGGACGCCGGCTGCTCCCCCGCGACCGTGCTGCCGCGCGGGATCGGCGACGCCGTGGCCCGGGAGCACGGCCTGGACAACCTGGTGACGGCCGGCGACCTGGCCCGGGTCCTCGGTGGCGTCGCCGCCCGCACCCTCGCCCGCGCGGACACCTGCGAGGCGGTCGAGGCGGTGCTGGCCCGGCAGGAGCACCGGGAGCAGGTGCCCGCCGGCCTCCCCGAGGGCACCTACGTCGCCAACAAGACCGGCTGGGTCGACGGGGTCGCGCACGACGTGGCGCTGGTGCGGCCGGACCACGGGGCGCCGTACGTGCTGGCGGTGTGCACGACCGCCGAGGCCGACGAGCAGACGCTGTACGCGGTCAACGCCGCCGTCAGCCGTGCGGTCTGGGAGGCGCGCCCCGCATGACCCGGATCGAGCGCGTCACCGCCACCCGGGTGACCACACCGCTGCACACGCCGTTCGTCACCGCACTGCGCCGGACCACCACGACCGACACCGTGGTGGTGCGGGTGACCGACAGCGACGGGGTCACCGGCTGGGGCGAGGCGCCGCAGGTCTGGCAGGTCACCGGCGAGTCGCTGGCGGGAGCCGAGGCCTGCGTGACCGGCCCGCTGGCCGCGGTGGTCGCCGGCCGCGACCCGGACGACCTGCACGCGCTGCTGCGGGACGTGGGGGCCGCCGTCGCCGCGAACCACGGCGCCAAGGCCGCCGTTGACGTCGCCCTGCACGACCTGGTCGCCCGGCGCCGCGGCGTCAGCCTGCCGGTGCTGCTCGGCGGCACGGCGCTGCGGGTGCCCACCGACGTGACCCTCGCAGCCGGTGACGCCGACGCGCTCGCCGGGACCGCCCGGGCCCGGGCCGCCGACGGCTTCGGCGTGCTGAAGATGAAGGTCGGCACGGACGCGGCCACCGACGTGGCCCGGGTGCGTGCGGTGCGGGAGGCCGTCGGGCCCGGCGTGCGGATCCGGCTGGACGCGAACCAGGGCTGGGCCGCCCGCGACGCGGTGCGGGTGATCTGCGGGCTGGAGGACGCCGGGCTCGACGTCGAGCTGGTCGAGCAGCCGGTGGCGGCCGCCGACCTCGACGGCCTGGCCTGGGTGACGGCCCGGGTGCGGACGCCGGTGCTGGCCGACGAGTCCGTGTACGGCGTCCGCGACCTGGTGGAGGTGGTGCGCCGCCGGGCCGCCGACCTGGTCAACGTGAAGCTCGCGAAGTGCGGCGGCCTCCGGGTCGCCGCCACCCTGCTGGAGCTGGCCCGTGCCCAGGGGATGGGCAGCATCGTCGGCTCGATGATGGAGTCCCACATCGGCGTGGGTGCGGCCGCGAGCCTGGTCGCCGCCCACGGCACGTCCGCGGTCAGCGACCTCGATGCGGCCTGGTGGGCGGCCTCGTCCCCGGTCGTCGGCGGCCTGAGGTACGACGGACCGGTGGTCGTCCTCCCCGACGCCCCGGGCCTCGGCATCGACGCGCTGGCGGACGAGGACGCATGAGCCGCCCGCACCACCTCTTCGGCGACCCCTCGATGCGCGAGGTGACCGTCCCCGTCGCGACCCTCTGGCGGTCCCCCGACGCCCCGCGTGACGTGGACGAGCCGGCCGTCCGCGACGTACCCGACGTGGCCGCCTGGGCGGACGCCATGGACCAGGAGGTGCGCCTCGGCCTGCACGGCCGGACCGAGACCCAGCTGCTGATGGGCGAGCCCGCCCGGGTGCTCGAGGAGCGGGACGGGTGGAGCCGGGTCGCGGCACTCCACCAGGCCTCGTCGGCGCACGAGGACGGCTACCGCGGCTGGGTGCGCTCCGCGCACCTGGGCGACCCGGTCCCCCTCTGGCGCGGCGCGTCGGCGACCGTCACCAGCCCGACCGCGGCGTGCGAGGTCGACGGCGGCACGCTCACCCTGTCGTTCGGGACCCTGCTGTGGCTGGCCGGTGTCGGGGAGGAGACCGCCACCCTGCACCTGCCCGACGGCCGCCGCGGCGTCGTCCGCCTCGACGACCTCCGGCTCGGCCACAAGGGCCAGCAGCCGCTCTTCGGCGACGACGACGTGCTCGCGGCGGCGGCGCGGTTCCTGGGGCTGCGCTACCTGTGGGGCGGCACCAGCGCGTGGGGGCTCGACTGCTCCGGCCTCGTGCACCTCACCCTGCGCTCGCTCGGCGTGCTGCTCCCCCGGGACGCCCACGACCAGGTCGACGCGGTGGAGCCGGTGCCGCTGGACGACGTACGACCGGGTGACCTGTACTTCTTCGCCCGTCCGGGCCGACGGGTCTACCACGTCGGCTTCGTGACCAGCCCGGTCGCGGCCGACGGCACCCGCTGGATGCTGCACGCACCCGAGGGCGGCGAGCTCATCGAGAACGCGCCGCTCGCGCCGCACCGGGTCGAGACCCTCGTCTCCGCCGGCCGGGTCAGACCGTCAGCGCACTGGGAAACCGCGTCTCGAAGTCCAGGATCGCCACCCACGACGGGATGACGGAGATCCGGGCCATCGGCTGCCCCCGCAGCTGAGCGGTCCAGGCCTCCCCCTGCTCGTCCCCGAAGTAGCGGCACGCGGCGGCCGCGTACTCCGGTGACACGTCGTCGAGCATCTCCACCTCCGCCTGCCCCCGCAGCAGCAGCGCCCGGTAGGGCCAGGACGAGGAGTCGTCTATGGTCACGGCCACCGCGCTGTTGCGCGCGAGCGCTCTCAGCTTCGGGGCCCGGACGGGCGTCCCGAAGGTGACCGCGCGCCCGTCCCAGTGGAACCAGATCGGCACGACCCGCGGCGTCCCGTCCGGCCACGTGTAGGCCAGCCGGGCCATCTCCTTCGAGGCGAGCAGCCTCTGTGCGACCGGATCCTCCAGCAGCTTCACGTCACCCTGGTGCTCGGCCATGTCCGGCTCCCTCGACGCCGTGGGCCACCCCCTCCCCCAGTGAACGCGCGTCACCCGGGACCCGCAAGAGACACCGGGGCACCCATGTGGCTAGTCCTCCGAGAGCAGCCCCTCACGGCCCGCGCGGGCGACGATGGTGCGGACGTTCTCGACGCGACCGCAGTCGGAGTCCAGCTGCCGGTTGCGCTCCTCCGCGAACGCCCGGCCCAGCTCGCGGCGGACGTCCTCGGAGACGTCCTCGCGGGCCGGGTTGAGGATCGTGAGCTCCTCCTCGGTGAGGTGGTGGTTCACCTTCCCGGCCAGCTCCTCGACCAGGTCGTCGAACTCCTCGCCCTCCGGCCGGTCCGCCTCGAGCACGGCCAGCAGGGCCTGGTGGCCCTCGGCGTGCTCCTCCTCGCCGTGCTCGGCCTCGTGCTCGTCGATGGCGTCCTTGCGCCGCAGCGTCGGGTACACCTTCGACTCCTCGGCCTCCGCGTGTGCCACGTGGAGCGCGGAGAAGGCGCGACGTACGGCGTCCCGGTCGGCGCTGCTGTCCCGCAGCTCCCGCAGCAGCGCCTCGAAGCGCCGGTGGTCGTCGAGGATCAGGTCGAGCACGTCGCCCTCGGTGGGACGGGCGAGGGCGAGCGGGTCTGAGGCGTCGGTCATGCCGCGACCGTACCCGTCAGCGGCGCTCCGACTCCTCCATCGCCTCGGCGAGCGAGGAGGTGTTCTCCACGCCCTTCTTCGAGGCGACCAGGCTGGCCACCGTGGTGACCGCCAGGACCCCGACGATGACGCCGAGCGAGGCCAGGATCGGGATGTCCGGGGCCCAGGTGATGTGCTCGCCCCCGTTGAGGAACGGCAGCTCGTTCTCGTGCATGGCGTGCAGGATCAGCTTGACGCCGATGAAGCCGAGGAGCACCGCCAGGCCGTAGGAGAGGAACACCAGCCGCTTCAGCAGCCCGCCGATCAGGAAGTAGAGCTGGCGGAGCCCCATCAGGGCGAAGATGTTCGCGGTCAGGACGAGGTAGGGCTCCTTGGTCAGACCGTAGATGGCCGGGATGGAGTCCAGGGCGAACAGCAGGTCCGTGGTGCCCAGGGCCAGGACCACGATGAACATCGGGGTGATCACCCGGCTGCCGTTCTGCTTGGCGAACACCTTGACGCCGTGCCACTGGTCGGTTGCCGGCAGGTGCGTCTCGACCCACTTGGTCAGCCGGTTCTCCTCGTACTCGTCGTCGTCGTTCGTGCCCTCCTTGGCCAGCTTGAACGCGGTCCACACGAGGAAGAGCCCGAAGAGGTAGAAGATCCAGCTGAACTGGTTGATCGCGGCCGCGCCGGCGGCGATGAAGATCGCGCGCATCACCAGGGCCAGCACGATGCCGACCATCAGCGCCTCCTGCTGGAACCGCCGGGGCACGCCGAACTTGGCCATGATGATGATGAAGATGAACAGGTTGTCGACGGACAGGGAGTACTCCGTCAGCCAGCCGGCGAAGAACTCCGTGCCGTACTGGTGGCCGGCGAGGACCCAGACCCCGACGCCGAAGAGGACGGCGAGGCCGACGTACACCGCCAGCCCGATCGACACTTCCTTGGTGGAGGGCTCGTGCGGTCGCCGGCCGATGATCACGATGTCGAAGAGCAGGACCGACATCGTGACGATGATGGTGGTCCACCAGACCCAGGTGGGAACGTCCACGGACTGACCTTTCCGGAAGTCGTCGACGGCACACCGCGGACGCGGCGCACCGGATGCATTCCGGAGGTCTCTCCCGCCCGCTGACGCGGACCAACGGCACCGGGACCGGCTCACCGAGCCGGAGACCGTGATGACGGCGCCGTTGCGAAGGAATACTCCCCTCCAACTCCACCATCTTCCCAGAGAACACCGCCCCGGGCGAAATCAGGGCCCGCGCGTCTCATGGAGTCGTTGCACGGTGCAACCAGCGGGACCGCCGACCTAGGCTGGCGGGCGATGAGCCCGACCGAGACCGCGCGCCGCTGGCTCGGGGTGGCCGTGGTGACCGTGCTGGCCAGCGCGCTCCTCGCCGTCGTGCACCTGCCCTCCCCCGTGCTGTTCGGCTCGCTGGTCGCCGGGATGCTGCACGCGCTCACCTCGCCGGTGGAGCTGGACATGCCGCCGCTCGCGTTCCGGCTCGGCCAGGCGCTGGTCGGTGCCGTCATCGGCGCGCTGGTGCGGCTGCCGACCCTGGCCCGGCTGGCGTCGGACTGGCCGTCCGTGCTGCTGGTCACCGTCGGCACCCTCGTGATCAGTGTCGCCGCCGGCCGCGCGCTCGCCCTCCGGCGGGACGTCTCCACCGCCACCGGGGCGTTCGCGCTGATCGCCGGCGGGGCGTCCGGGATCGTCGCCCTGGCCCGTGAGCTCGGCGCCGACGACCGGGTGGTCACGATCGTGCAGTACCTCCGGGTGCTGATGGTCCTGCTCGCCATGCCCCTCGTGACCACGCTGCTCTTCCACACGCCGAGCGGCCGCGGCTCGCTGCAGGAGGGGCCGACCCGGTGGCTGCCGGACCTGGCGTTCGTGGTCGTCGCCGTCGGCGTCGGCCTGCTGGCCCAGCGGGTGGTCCGCGCACCGGCCACCGCCCTGCTCGGTCCGATGCTCGTCGCGGTCGCCGTCTCCGCCAGCGGCGTGCTCGGGACG
>DASTGV010000053.1:0-19881 GCA_035718765.1 Nocardioidaceae bacterium | reverse complement strand
GGCCGTGGCGGTGACCCGTCCGCCGGCCCGGCCGGGGGAGGCGCGACCGATGCGCGGTGCGCCGGGGCGGGACGCCGGCGCCGCGATGCTCCCGGTGCCGGGGCCGGGCACCGGGTACCCGAAGTCGAGGACCGCCGGGTCGCCGTGGACGTGCGGGTCGCCCGCGCCGTCGTCGTAGAGCGCCCAGACCGTCAGCCGGTAGCGACGGCCCTCCACGAGGCCGCCGACCGAGCGGCTGGTCCTCTCGCTCGTTCCGACCCGGTCGGCGGCGCGCGGGGCGCCGGCCGGTTCGAGCGGGGTGAGCTGGACCTCGTAGCCGGTGAACGGGGCGCCACCCTGGTCCAGCGGCGCGGTCCACGCGAGCCGGACCTGGCCCGGCTGCCCGGCGGACAGCACCAGGGACCGGGGGGCGCTCGGGGGGTACACCGGCGTGTGCGCGACGCCGGACGCGGGCACGCTGCTGCCCTGGGCGTTCACGGCGAGCACGGCGTACGGGTAGTCCGTGTCGCCGCGCAGCCCGGTGAGCAGGTAGGTCCGGGCGGTCGCCTCGAGGGTGGCGTCCGGCAGCCCCGGCCGCTGTACGACGTACCCGGTGACCGTCGCGGCGCCGCTCGCCGGCGGCGACCAGGACAGCTCCACGGCGCGCTGCCCGTCGAGGGGCACGGCACCCACGTCCACCGGCGCGCTCGGCACCGTCGACGCGGGCGGGGTCCCGCCGCAGGCCTCGACCGCCACCGTGTAGCGGCCCAGGCTGCCGTAGTCGGAGTAGCCGGTGTCGCCGCCGCCGTCGACCTCCACGTAGGACGCGACAGCCGAGGCCGGCAGGGTCACGGTGGCGTCGAGCCGGCCGGTGGGCGCGACGGCGGGCTGGGTCGGCGCCCCGGACCGGTCGAGCACGCGCAGGGCCACGTCGAGGTCGGGACCCGGGTCGGAGGGGAGGACGTGCACCGGCACCGGGCTGGGGCACCCGGGGACCTGGAACACGTCGACGTCACCGCGGGAGCCGATGGTGCCGGCCGTCTCCGACGCGGGACCACCGGCCAGGGCGGTGGCGGTGCCGGGCGTGCCGCCGTGGTCGTCCGAGGCGAGCGGGGCGCCGTGCGCCGCGATGACGGCCAGGTCGTCCTGGTGGTTGTCGGCGCCGGGGTAGTCCCCGTCGCTCCACTGCGTGAGCGGGTTGTAGGCGGCGCCCATGACCGGGGACCAGGCACCCGGCTGCTTGTAGTACGGGTCCACCGGCTGGCCGGGGACGGCCAGGCCGTCGTGCTCGAGCCCGAACGTGTGCCCGACCTCGTGGGAGACCGCGTCGGCCAGGAAGTGCGGGTTGTTCTGGAGGGTGGAGGCGAACACCCAGGCCGGCTGGTGCGGGAACGGGTCCGCGGCGGTGGTGGGCTCGTCGAACACACCGATGTAGGCGATGCCGGAGCAGCCCTGGCACAGCGAGGTCGTGGCCGGGTCGGCCCCGGTGACCAGCACCCGCACGCCGTAGTCGGTGTCGGAGGGGGACGACCGCTGCAGCCCCGCGTCCCCCGGGTCCTCGGTCGTCACGTCGACCTTGAACGGTGCGTAGTCCTCCGCCACCTCGGCCCAGGTGCGGGCCACGACGTCCCGCTCGGTGGCGGAGAACGCGGGGTCGGTGTCCGTGGAGTACCCGGGGTAGAAGCCCGAGGGGGTGCCGGAGGTGGTCGCGGTGGGGACGTTCCACTCGGTGTTGCTGACCTCGGCGCCGTCGAAGTCCAGGTAGATCCGGGTGTGCGCGCCGGGCCGGCTGTGCAGGGTGAGCACGTCGGTGCCCGGCGGCGGCAGACCCTGCCCGGTCGGGGGCGGGGTGCCCGTCGGCGGCGGGTCCACGAAGTACATCCGGCCCTCGGTGTCGAGCCACGCGCTCCGGTCCCCGCCGAGCACCCGCTCCAGGTGGGTCCGGGACATCCCGTTGCGACGGGCCGCCTCGGCCACCCCGCCGCCGAGCTGCTGCAGTGCGGCCTTCCCGCGCGCGGGCCGGTCCAGCAGCCGGTCCGGTGCGCCCGGGGCGGGCCGGGTCGGGGACGTCCCCCGGGCGGCCGGCGCCGGACCCGCGAGCAGGGCGAGCGCCAGCACGGTGGCGGCCGCCATGGGGGGCCCGAGGGTGCGCACCCGCCCATGATCGAGGCGGTCCTGTTGGCCCGGACATGGCCGGATGGGGCGGTTTGCGAGGTAGACAGGCCTACGCTCGTGGTGTGCGACGTCCCTTCTCCCACTTCGACTGGGAGCTCCGCTCCTGTGGATGGCACGGCCACGCGACGTACCGTCCGACCGAGAAGCGGCTCGCCGACCGGCTCACCGTGGACACGGTCGACGGTCCCGCCTGGCGGTGCCTGCGCTGCGGCAGCTTCGTGGTCGGCGAGCCGCGGGGCAGCGGCCCGGCCGACCACGCACCCGTGGTGCTGCGCGGCACGGCGCTGCGGGACGCGGCGATCCTGCGGCTGCTCGCCGTCGAGCGGGGCATCCGCGGCGTCCTGCTGCTCCTCCTCGCCTACGGCGTCTACGCCTTCGACGGCTCGCGGCACGCGCTGCGCCAGGTCTTCGACACCTACCTGCCGCTGCTGCGGCCGGTCGCCGAGCGGCTGGGCGTCGACCTGGAGACCGCCGGGCCGGTCCGGCTCATCGAGAAGGCGCTGAACGCCCAGCACTCCACGCTGCTGCTGGTGTCGCTCGGGGTGCTGGCCTACGGCGTCCTGGAGCTCGTCGAGGCGGTCGGCCTGTGGCTGATGCGGCGGTGGGGCGAGTACGTCGCCGTGGTGGGCACCGGCATCTTCATCCCGCTCGAGGTCTACGAGATCGTCGAGACGGTCACCTGGCTGCGGCTCGCCGCGCTGGCCCTCAACGTGTTCGCGGTGGTCTACATCCTGTGGACCAAGCGGCTCTTCGGCATCCGCGGCGGCCGGGAGGCCTTCGAGGCGGAGCGCGCCGGGGTCTCCCTGCTGGAGGTGGAGCGCGCGGCGGTCGGCGGTGACGAGCGTCGCCGTCAGACCGGCAGGCCACGCTCCCGCAGCTGAGGCCGCAACGGGGTGCGCCCGTCGAAGAGGACCGCGTCCAGCCCGGCCTCGGCGGCGGCGGCCACGTTGGCGGGGGAGTCGTCGACGAAGACGCAGCGCTCCAGCGGCCGGCCGACGCGCTCCCGGAGCACCGCGAAGACCCGCGGGTCGGGCTTGGCGACCCCCTCGGCGCCGGACACCACGATGTCGTCGAACAGCCTCAGGAAGTCGAACCGGTCGAGGGCCTGCGGGAACAGCTCGGCCGACCAGTTGGTGAGCGCGGTCAGCGGGACGCCCGCGGCGTGCAGGTCCCGCAGCACCGCGACGTTGTCCTCGACGGCGCCCACCAGGCTGTCGGCGAAGTGCGCCCGGTAGGCCAGGGCGTGCCGGTGCCAGTGCGGGTGCGAGCGGGAGACGGCGGCCTCGGCGGTGGCCCAGTCCCGGCCGGAGTCCTGGAGGTGGTTCCAGGCGAGGAAGTCGAAGTCGTCGGCGGTGAGGAACCGGGTCGCCTCCTCGGCGCCGACGCCGCGGGCGACGGCCGGGTGCGGGTCCCACCGGATCAGCACGTTGCCCAGGTCGAAGACGACCGCCTCGGCCGTCGTACGCCTGGTCACCCGGACACCCCTGCCGAAACTGACACACCCCCGCCGTTGCAACGGCGGGGGTGTGCCGGTTTCCCAGGGGCCCCTGGGAAACCGGCAGCGGTCACTTCCAGCGCTCGGCCGCCGGCACGAAGTCCAGCGTCCGGTCGCCGGTGTAGATCTGCTTCGGCCGGGCGATCTTCTGCTCCTTGTCCTGGACCAGCTCGAGCCACTGGGCCAGCCAGCCGGGGGTGCGGCCGATCGCGAACAGCACCGTGAACATCTCCGGCGGGAACTGCAGGGCCTCGTAGATCAGGCCGCTGTAGAAGTCGACGTTCGGGTAGAGCTTGCGCTGCACGAAGTACTCGTCCTCGAGCGCGATCTTCTCGAGCTCCTTGGCGATCTGCAGCAGCGGGTTGACCCCGGTGACCTCGAAGACGTCGTCGCAGGCCTTCTTGATGATCGTGGCCCGCGGGTCGAAGTTCTTGTAGACCCGGTGCCCGAAGCCCATCAGGCGCTCCTTGCCGTTCTTCACGCCCTCGATGAACTCGGGGATCTTGTCCACCGAGCCGATGCGGCGCAGCATCCGCAGCACCGCCTCGTTGGCGCCGCCGTGCAGCGGGCCGTAGAGCGCGGCGATGCCGGCCGCGGTGGCGGAGTAGGGGTCCACCTGGCTGGAGCCGACGGAGCGGACGGCGTTGGTGGAGCAGTTCTGCTCGTGGTCGGCGTGCAGGATGAACAGCACGTCGAGGGCCTTGACCAGCCGCTCGTCGGCCTCGAACTTCCGCTCGCTCATCTTGAACAGCATCGCGAGGAAGTTGGCGGTGTAGGAGAGGTCGTTGTCCGGGTAGACGTACGGCTTGCCCTGCGCGTGCCGGAACGACCAGGCGCCCAGCGTCGGCATCTTCGCGATCAGCCGGACGATCTGCATGTGCCGGTTCTCGGCGTCGGAGATGTTGCGCGACTCGGGGTAGAACGTGGACAGCGCGCCGACCGAGGCGAGCAGCATGCCCATCGGGTGGGCGTCGTAGCGGAAGCCCTCCATGAAGTCGCGGACGTTCTCGTGCACGAACGTGTGGTAGGTGATCTCGTGCACCCACGAGTCGTACTGCTCCCTGGTCGGCAGCGCACCGTGGATGAGCAGGTAGGAGACCTCGAGGAAGTTCGACTTCTCGGCGAGCTGCTCGATGGGGTACCCGCGGTACTCCAGGATGCCCTTGTCGCCGTCGATGTAGGTGACCGCGCTGCGGCAGGAGGCGGTGTTGACGAAGCCGGGGTCGTAGACCGCCAGGCCGGGGGCGTCCTCGCCGGTGCGGATCTTGCCGATGTCGGCGGCCTTGATGGTGCCGTCCAGGATCGGGACGTCGTACTCCTGACCGGTCCGGTTGTCGCGGACGGTGAGGCTCTCGCCGGTGGTGCTGGTGCTGGAAGCAGTGGCCGTGCTCTCGGTCACGTCGGCTCCTCGCTCGTGAAGCCCGGGCAGCGGCTCCGCTCCAGGATGAGGGGGGTGGCGTACGCCGGGGGAGGTCGTGTTCAGATGGTGTCGGTCATGTCGGATACCCCGCCAACCTATGCCTGTAACCCCGGCGGGAGGAAACCGGTCCCGTTTTGACCCGGGTGCAGGGACGACGGTAATCTAAACGGTCGCGGCTGCCCCCGTGCCGCTGCGAGCCTGTCCGGCTCCCCGCGGTGAACCTCTGCGGAGCGTGCCACCGGCAGCACCGACAGACGACGCAAGTTCCCGATCAGCAAACCAGAGAGTGAAGCAACGTGCGCACGTACAGCCCGAAGCCCGCTGACATCCAGCGCGAGTGGCACGTCATCGACGCCACCGACGTGCGGCTCGGCCGGCTCGCGGTCCAGATCGCGACCCTGCTCCGCGGCAAGCACAAGCCGACCTACGCCCCGCACGTCGACGGCGGTGACTTCGTGATCGTCGTGAACGCCGGCAAGGTCTCGCTCTCCGGTGACAAGGCGACCACCAAGCTCGCCTACCGCCACTCCGGCTACCCGGGCGGCCTGTCCTCGACCCCGTTCGGCGAGCTCCTCGAGAAGGACCCGCGCCGCGCGATCGAGAAGGCCGTGTGGGGGATGCTCCCGAAGAACCGTCTCGGTCGCCAGATGCTCAAGAAGCTGAAGGTGTACGCCGGTCCGGAGCACCCGCACCAGGCCCAGAAGGCCCAGCCGTTCGAGATCACCCAGGTCTCCCAGTAACTCTCAGCACCAGACGAGAACCCAAGCAGCGAGGAAACCCGTGACTGACACCACCAGCGAGGTCGAGGAGACCTACGAGGCCGACGAGCAGGGCGTCGCCTACAGCTCCGAGAGCGCCCCGTCCGAGGACGCCCCGGCCCGCCCGGCCACCATCGCCCCCGCGTCGGCGACCGGCCGCCGCAAGGAGGCCGTGGCCCGCGTGCGCCTGGTCCCCGGCACCGGCCAGTGGACCGTCAACGGCCGCCCGCTGGACAACTACTTCCCGAACAAGCTGCACCAGCAGGTCGTCAACGAGCCCTTCGTGAACACCGACCTGGTGGGCCGCTTCGACGTCATCGCCCGCATCCACGGCGGCGGCATCACCGGCCAGGCCGGCGCGCTGCGCCTCGGTGTGGCCCGGGCGCTCAACGCGGTCGACGTCGAGGCCAACCGCCCGTCGCTGAAGAAGGCCGGGCTGCTCACGCGCGACGCCCGCGTCATCGAGCGCAAGAAGGCCGGCCTCAAGAAGGCCCGCAAGGCTCCGCAGTACAGCAAGCGCTGACCCCGCGGTCGGTCTGCCTGCACTGATGGGTCGCCTCTTCGGCACGGACGGGGTCCGCGGACTCGCGAACTCGGTGGTCACCGCCGAGCTCTGCCTGGACCTCTCCGTCGCCGCTGCACACGTCCTCGGCGAGGCCGGTGTCTTCACAGGACACCGGCCTCTCGCCGTTGTCGGGCGGGACACCCGGATCTCCGG
Source organism: Nocardioidaceae bacterium (assembly GCA_035718765.1). Classification (GTDB taxonomy): domain Bacteria; phylum Actinomycetota; class Actinomycetes; order Propionibacteriales; family Nocardioidaceae; genus Nocardioides_B. Next base: position 13,336 of record DASTGV010000053.1, on the reverse strand, counting down.
GGAGTTCCTCTCCGCCGCGGTCGTCGCCGGCCTGCTGTCGGCCGGCGTCGACGTCCAGATGCTCGGCGTACTGCCGACCCCCGGCGTCGCGTACCTCACCGAGTCGCTCGGTGCCGACCTCGGCGTCGTGCTCTCCGCCAGCCACAACCCGATGCCGGACAACGGCATCAAGTTCCTGGCCCGCGGCGGCGTGAAGCTCGACGACGCGATCGAGACCGCGATCGAGCAGCGGCTGCGTGAGCCGTGGGACCGGCCCACCGGCGCCGCGGTCGGCCGGGTCTCGACGTACGACGCGGCGGTCGGCGACTACGCGCGCCACCTGGTCTCCACCGTCGGCACCTCGCTGGCCGGCATCAAGGTGGTCCTCGACTGCGCGCACGGCGCGGCCTCCGTGGCCGGACCCCTCGCGCTGCGGGACGCGGGCGCCGAGGTGGTGGCGATCTGCGCGGAGCCCGACGGGCTGAACATCAACGACGGCTGCGGCTCGACCCACCTCGGGGTGCTCCAGCGCGCGGTCGTCGAGCACGGCGCGGACGTCGGCTTCGCCCTCGACGGTGACGCGGACCGGTGCCTGGCGGTCGACCACCAGGGCAACGTCGTCGACGGCGACCAGATCCTCGCGGTGCTCGCGCTCGCGATGCGCGACGCCGGCACGCTCAAGGCCGACACCGTCGTGGCCACCGTGATGAGCAACCTCGGCTTCGTCCAGGCGATGCGCGCCCAGGGCGTCGGGGTCCGCCAGACGAAGGTCGGCGACCGCTACGTGCTCGAGGCCATGAAGGCGTCGGGCTACACCCTCGGCGGCGAGCAGTCCGGCCACGTGATCATGAGCGGGCACGCCACCACCGGCGACGGGATCCTGACCGCCCTGCACGTGCTGGCCCGGATGGCCGAGCGCCGGCAGTCGCTCCAGGAGCTGGCCGGGGTGATGACCCGGCTGCCGCAGGTGCTGGTGAACGTCCCCGACGTCGACAAGTCCCGCACCGACGACGATGCCGTGGTGGCCGCCGCGGTCGCCGAGGCGGAGTTCGAGCTCGGCGAGGGCGGCCGGGTGCTGCTGCGGCCCTCGGGCACCGAGCCGCTGGTCCGGGTCATGGTCGAGGCCGGTACGCCGGAGCGGGCCAGCGCGGTCGCGCACCGGCTGGCGGACGTCGTGCGCGCCCAGCTGGCGCTGTAGCCGCTAATTGCGGTGCGGGACGCTACCCGCGTCCCTAGGCTCACGCCCGTGGACATCCGCGAGATCGACCGCTGCGACGAGCAGCTGGTGCACCGGTTCTGGGAGATCGGGAAGCTGGCCGAGGCGAGCCGCCCCTACGACTTCTACCCGCCCTGGTCGACCGCCTGGGCGTCGTACCAAGCCGGGCGGGACGACCTCGAGCTCAACCTGCTCGCTGCCTTCGACGGCGACGAGATGGTCGGTGCGGCCCGGGCGGACGTCCCGGTGCTCGACAACCTGCACACGGCGTACGCGCTGGTGCACGTCGACCCGGCGCACCAGCGCCGCGGCGTCGGCCGCGCGCTGGACGCCGCGGTGGTGGACAAGGCCCGCTCCCTCGGCCGGCGGCTGGTGATGACCGAGGCCTATGCGCCGCCCGAGGGTGACTCCCCGGGGCTGCTGTTCGCGCGGGCGATGGGCTACGCCATCGGCATCGAGGACGGCATGAAGGTCGTCGACCTGTTCGAGACCGAGGGCACCTGGGACGCGCTCGACGCGTCGACCGAGCCGCACCGGGAGGGCTACCGGATCGTGCAGTGGCGCGACCACGTCCCCGAGGACCTGGTCGACGGCTACTGCGCCCTCAACGAGGCGTTCTTCAACGAGGCGCCCATCGGCGAGATGGAGCACGAGCCGGAGAGGTGGGACGCCAAGCGGGTGCAGGAGCGCGAGGAGCGCAACGCCCGGACCGGCCGCCACGACGTGTCCACCGGAGCGCTGGCCCCGGACGGCACGCTCGTGGCGATGACCGAGGTGATGGTCAACGCGGCGGCGCCGTGGCGCGGCTTCCAGAGCGGCACCCTGGTCGCCCGGGAGCACCGCGGGCACCGGCTCGGCCTGGCGATCAAGGTCGCCAACCACCGTCAGCTGCGGAAGACGTGGCCCGACGTGCGGATCCTGGTCACCGGCAACGCCGACGTGAACGCCCCGATGAACGCCGTCAACGAGGCGCTCGGCTACCGACAGATCGAGCGGTGCGTCGAGATGCAGAAGGACGTCTGACCGGCACGCCCTGTCAGGCGCCACGTGGCCGGTTGCCAGCGGGTAGGGGCACCGGGGACGCTGTGGACGTGCCCAGGAAGAAGTGGAACGAGCTCAGCCCCCGGAGTCGCCGGCTGATCATCACCGCGGGCGTGTTCGAGGGGGTCCTCAAGGTCGCCGCCCTCACCGATCTTGCCCGCCGTCCTGCCAGCGAGGTCCGAGGGTCGAAGCTGCGCTGGGCCCTCGCGGTGACCTTCGTCAACTCGGTCGGAGCCGTGCCGATCGCCTACTTCGTCCGCGGCCGGCGCAGGTCACCCCGGTAACGGTTTCACGACACCCCGGCGGCGCCTCGGGTCTGCCGCCTAGGCTCCCGGGCATGCTGATCCGTCCGCTCGACGCGTCCGACCCCGCCGCGATGGCCGCCTGGCACGCGACGTACCACGCGGCGCACGTGTTCGGCCAGCAGCACCCCTCGCCCTGGATGCTCGAGGAGATGCGCGCGGAGTTCCTCGGCGAGCGCGCCGGGGAGCGGATCGAGCCGTTCGGCGGGTACGTCGACGGGGCCTGCGTCGCGACCGGCACGCTCGAGCTGCCGCAGATGGACAACCTGCACATCGGCCACGTCGACGTGGCCGTGCACCCCGACCACCGCCGGCGGGGCCACGGCTCCGCGATGCTGGCGCACCTCACCGACCGTGCGGTGGGCCAGGGCCGGAACACCCTCAACGCCGACGCGCTGTGGGACTACGACGCGCCCGCGGACGGGGCCGGCACCCCGAACGCCGGCTTCCTCACCGCCCACGGGTTCGTGCTCAGCCTCGGCGACGTGAAGCGGGCCCTCGACCTGCCCGTCGACCCGGGGCTCCTCGACCGGCTCGCCGCCGAGGCGGCGCCCCGCCACGAGGGGTACCTCCTGCGCGACTTCGTGGGCCCGGTGCCCGAGGACATCGTCGACTCGTTCGGGGACCTGGTCGGCTCGCTGATCAGCGAGGCGCCGATGGGCGAGCTCGACTTCGAGCCGGAGGTGTTCGACGCCACCCGGATCCGGGCCGACGAGAAGGTGTTCGAGGCCTCCGGCCGGACGAAGTACACCACCGTCGCGGTCGCCCCGGACGGTGCGCTGGTCGCCTACTCCGAGCTCGTGGTCCCCGCCCACGACCTGGGGCGCGTGTACCAGTGGGGCACCCTGGTGCGGCCCGCGCACCGCGGCCACCGGCTCGGCCTGGCCACCAAGGTGCACAACCTGCGGCGGCTGCAGGAGCACGAGTCCGGCCGCTCGGTGGTGTACACCTACAACGCCGAGGTCAACGACCACATGATCGCCGTCAACGAGCAGCTGGGCTTCCGTCCGGTGGCCCGCCTGGGGGAGTTCCAGAAGAAGCTGGGTCAACGGGAGCGGAGGTAGGACTCCAGCAGCTCGGGGAGGATCGCCGGGACCCGGATGTCGACGTCCTCGGGGGGCACGTCGAGAAGCGTGCCGTAGGCCGAGAACTCCAGGTCCGACCCGGTGACCCGGTAGGTCCGGTCGTCCGCGAGCGGCTCGCCCGCCACGTGCACGACGCCGCCGTCGATGCCGGCGCCGATGACCTGCAGCGCCCCGAAGGGCCGGCCGCGCGAGACCCGGGACGTGTGCGACCGGAACGCCTCCGAGCGGCCGCGGGACAGCATCTGCCGGACCTCGGCCCCGGTCAGCGTGGCCACGGTCAGGTTCCCGGGCGAGCTGGTCGCCTCCCAGACGTGCCGCCGGGTCACCTCGCCGGCCGGCAGCCCCTCGGTGACGTGCACGGAGATCAGCACGCCCAGGTCGGCCGGCGCGTGGTGCAGCAGCGCCTCCAGCACCAGCCGCGCCGCCGGGCTGTCCGGCTCGCCCACGGGGGCGGGCGCGTCGAGCTCGCCCACGGGCTCGGCCAGCCACTCCTCGAGGTCCCGCTCGCACGCCGCCCACTCCGCCAGCACCGCCGGGTCCTGGGGCGCGTCCGGCCCGACCGCCTCCAGCCGCAGGTCCACGACGCGCACCCCGTCCTCGTCGACCTCGATCCGGACCCGGCCGAGGTGCTCGCCGTTCCAGCCCGCCTGGGCGATCGGCAGCCCCTGCGTGCGGTCGCCCTCGAGGAGCAGGTCGTGGGTGTGCCCGCCGACGATCACGTCGACCAGGCCGCGCAGCGACCAGCTCAGCCCCCGGTCGTGGTTGATGCCGGCGTGGCTGAGCAGCACCACGACGTCGGCGCCGTCCCGCCGCAGCCGGGTCGCCTCCCGTCGTACGGCGGTCACGCGGCCGCGCTCGGTGAGACCGAAGCCGTCGTACTGAGGGTAGTAGTCGGTGACCCCGACGACGCCGACCCGGAGGTCACCGGCCTGCAGCATCCGGGACGGTACGGCGCCCGCGGGTGTCTCGCCGTCGCGCTCGAGGTCGCACACGACCGGCGGGGAGCCGAGCGCCTCGGCGTAGCGGGGGATGAGGTCGGGGCCGTAGCGCAGCAGCCCGCCGTTGCCGGTGACCGCGGCGTCGACGCCGGCCGCGCCCAGCATCCGCCAGCCCGCGACGCCGAAGGTCAGCGCCGACAGCCGCACGGAGGTCTCCTCGACGTCGCCGCCGTCGAGCAGCAGCACCGGGTGGTCGGCGGACCGGCGGATCTCCCGGGCCCGGGCGCTGAGCCGGGCCAGGGCGTCGTACCGGCCGTGGAGGTCGTTCCAGTGCAGCAGCTCGAGCACGCGCGGGGTGGTCACCGGGCTCAGCCTTCCACGACGTGGCCCGGCGGCCTCCCCGGGTCCTCCCGCACCGGGTGCTGCCCGCCGGCGCGCAGGAGCTCCAGCTGCGCGCACACCGACGCCCCCGCGAACAGCGCGACCGAGCTGAGCAGCGACCAGAGCAGCAGCGCGAAGACACCGCCGAGCGGGCCGTAGATCGCGCCGAAGGAGCCGCTGAGGTGCACGTAGCCGGCCAGCAGCCCGGTCGCGGTCATGGCCAGCACCACGGACAAGGAGGCGCCGAGGGCCAGCCAGGACAGCGCCGGCTGCCGGCGACGCGGCGCGTGGTCGAGGAGCACCGCGATCGCGAAGACCATGAGGACGAGTCCGACCGGCCACCGGGCGACGTTCCAGACGTCGACGGCGTGGTCGGACCACCCGTACGTCGTGTGCATGGCGTCCCCGAACGACCCGCCGGCCACCAGCAGCAGGAAGCCGAGCCCCACCGGTGCGGCCAGGACCGCGGTGAGCACCAGGGCCCGGCCGTACTTCCACAGCGCCGGGCGGTCGCGCTCGATGCCGTAGATCCGGTTCGTGCCCCGCTCGACCTGGGCCATCGCGGTGCTCATCGAGAGCAGCGAGAAGAACAGGCCGACGACCAGCGCGATCTCGCCGGCGTGGTCGCCCGGGTCGCCGGTGACCGCCGACGCGAGCGCGTCCCGCGAGCCGCCGGCGGGGGAGAGCCGCTCGATCGTGCGGGCCAGCACGAGTGCGGGGCGCTCGTGGTCGATGTCGGTGGCCAGACCGGACAGCGCGAGCAGGAAGGGTACGACGGACAGGGCGACCTGGAACGCGAGCGCCCGGCTGTGGCTGAACCCGTCGGCGTACCGGAACCGCACGAACGAGTCGAGCAGCAGCCGCCGCACCCCGATGCGGCGGCTCAGGTGCCAGGCGTCCTCGGCGTCGAGCTCGTCGCCGTCCATCTCGGTGGTGACCGGGACGACGCGGGCGGTGGTCACGAGCGGAACCCGGCCAGCCGCGAGGTGCTGTTCACCCGCGACCAGACGGCTCGCTGCACGAGCAGCGTGACGGAGCCCGACAGCACCATGCCGACGAGGTTCAGCCCCAGCTGGGTCAGCGCGCCGGGGATCTCGGCCCAGACGCCGACGCCGATGCACAGGGCGATCGTGCCCACGGCCGGCACCGTCGTGACCGAGATGAACACCCCCACCAGCGGCCCGGACTTGGAGGTCGTCAGCGCCAGCACCCCGGCGACGCCGGCCAGCAGCGCGATGAGGAACGACCAGATGTCCGGCTGCACGATGAAGTCGGTCTGCGGGCCGGTGGCCGCGTCCGCCCGGCTCGCGAGGCCCACGGCGTGCGCCACCATCCACAGCGGCGCCGACACCAGGATCGCGATCGCGAAGCCGCCGAACAGCGTGGTGAGGGCGCGCGGCAGGATCGCGGGCCGGGGCCGGGCCACCGCGACGCAGATGGCGGCGACCGGTGAGAACTCCGGCCCGACCACCATCGCGCCGATGATCAGGATCGGCTGGTCGAGCAGCCGCCCCGACCCGGCGATCAGCGTGGCCAGGGTCAGGAACGACAGGAACGCCCAGGACAGCACGCTCTCCTTGCGGACCCGGTTCTCGACGATGTCCCACACGATCCCGTCGTCCGGGATGCCCGGCGCCGCCCGCTCGGCGTCCTCCGCGGCGTCGGAGAGCAGCGTGGCCGGCTCGGAGATCATGATCGAGCCCTCGTGGTGGAGTCCCAGCGAGCGCAGCGCCGCCACCACCGGGTTGGCGCCCTCGCGGGCCACGTCGGCGACGACCAGCGTGCCCGGCGGCTTCGCGTAGCCGCCCTCGACCACCGCCACGTTGGTCACCGTCTCGTCGTCGCACAGGAGCTCCACGACCTGGTCGGCGAGCGCGACGGGGACCCGTAGCTGGAGGTGCAGCACGCAGGCAGTAAAGCAGGTGACGGATGTCGGACCCGGGCCCTAGGTTCTCTCCCCATGGAGACCCGGCCGCTCGACGCCTTCGACGACGAGCAGATGCGTGCGTTCTACGACGTCAGCTGGCGCGCGGAGATGGAGGACGGCCGGCCGTGGAACGGTCACTGGACGTTCGAGGAGCTCGCCGACCAGCTCCGCACGCCGTCCGGCGACCACCGGCTCGACGGGGTCGCGGCCTACGACGGGCAGACCCTCGTCGGGGCCGGGGTGATCGGCCGGTCGCTGCACACCAACCTCGACAAGGCCTGGGTGTTCCCGATGGTCGACCCGCCCTGCCGCCGCCGTGGTGCCGGCTCGGCGCTGGTCGAGGCGCTGGTGGAGACGGCGCGCGCCGACGGGCGGACCACCGTGCAGCTGAGCGCGACCTACGCCGGTCCCGAGGACGAGGACGCGCCGGCCATGCGCTTCGCCCGCAAGCACGGCTTCCACCTCTCGCAGACGGAGATCAGCCGCCGGCTCCGGCTCCCGGTCGACGACGCGCTGCTCGACGCGCTCGAGGCCCAGGCGTCCGCGCACGCCGACGGCTACACCGTCGAGACGTTCACGGGATGCGTGCCGGACGAGCACCTGGCGTCGTACTGCGCGCTGGTGAACCTCCTCGGCGTCGACGCCCCGCACGGTGACGTGGAGCAGGAGGAGTCCTCGCTGACCCCCGACATGGTGCGCGACAACGCACGGCGCAACGAGGCCCTGGGTCGCGAGGTCTTCGGCGCGCTCGCGGTCAAGGGCGGCGAGGCAGTCGCGCAGACCGACATCGCGGTGCAGCCGGGCGAGACCGGCAAGGCGCTCCAGTGGGGGACCTACGTCCACCGCGACCACCGAGGGCACCGGCTCGGCACGGCCGTCAAGGTCGCCAACCTGCGTGCCCTGCAACGAGGGAGGCCCGACGTGCGGCAGGTCGACACCCAGAACGCCGAGACCAACCGGTGGATGGTCGGCATCAACGAGCGGCTCGGCTTCGAGGTCTACGCCGTCACGCCGCAGTTCGTGCGGAGGCTCGCGTGAGCGGGCTCGAGGCGCGGCCGGTCGACGTCCACGACGACGCGCAGATGCGCCGCTTCCACGAGATCGGCTGGCGGGCCGAGATGGAGGACGGCCGCCCCTGGAACAGCTTCCAGTCCTACGACGAGCAGGCGGTCGCCCTGCGGGAGCAGCTCCCGGGCCAGCAGGCCGACCCGATCGGCGTGTTCGACGGCGAGGAGATGGTCGGCGGCGGGATCGTCATGATGGGCCTCGAGGACAACGTCGACAAGGCGTTCGTCTACCCGTGCGTCGAGCCGGCGCTGCGCGGCCGCGGCATCGGCGGCGTGCTGGTCGAGGCGCTCGTCGAGCACGCCCGGGGTCTCGGCCGCACCGAGCTGATGAGCGGCTGCTCGGTCCGCTTCGAGGAGCGCGAGGACGCGCCGGCAGTGCGGTTCGCCGCCAAGCACGGCTTCACGCACGCCAACATCGAGGTCATCCGCCGGCTCGACCTGCCCGTGGCCGACGCGCTGCTCGACGAGATCTCCGGCGACGTGGCCGGGCACGCCGGCGGCTACGAGGTCCGCACGTTCACCGACGGGGTGCCCGATGAGCTGGTCGAGTCCTACTGCGACCTGGTCAACCAGCTCGTCGTCGACGCCCCGACCGGCGAGCTCGACTTCGAGGAGGAGAAGTACACCCCCGAGGCCGCGCGCCACGAGTTCGCCCGTGACCGCAAGGTCGGCCGCGTCGTCGTGCGCAGCATGGCGGTCAAGGACGGCGAGGCGGTCGCGCACAGCGACCTGCTGCTCCGCCCCCAGGGCACCCGCGGCGTGCAGTGGGCCACGCTGGTGCGCCGCGACCACCGCGGCCACCGGCTCGGCGCCGCGGTCAAGGTGGCCAACCTGCGCTGGCTGCAGGGGCACCGCCCGGACATCACCGAGATCGTCACCCAGAACGCCGAGGTCAACGCGCAGATGATCGGGATCAACGAGCGGCTCGGGTTCGTGCCGGTCGCGCTGGTGCCGGAGTTCGTCCGTCGGCTCTGAGTGGTCTCGACAGGCTCGGCCCCAGGGTCACAGCTTGCGCAGCCGGACGAACCGCACCGAGTGGTCGGCGGCCTTGCGCAGCACGAGCGTGGCCCGGCTCCGGGTCGGCTGGACGTTCTGCTTGAGGTTGGGGCCGTTGATCTCGTCCCAGATCCGGTTCGCCTGCGCGACGGCCTCCTCCTCGGTGAGGCTGCCGTAGCGCGCGAAGTACGACGCCGGGTTCCGGAAGGCCGTCTCCCGCAGCCGCAGGAACCGGTCGACGTACCACCGCCGGATGTCCGCGGTCGCCGCGTCGACGTACACCGAGAAGTCGAAGAAGTCGCTGATCGCCAGGCCGGTCCGCCCGTCGTCACGGACCCGGGCCGGCTGCAGCACGTTGAGGCCCTCGATGATCACGATGTCGGGGTTGTGGATCACCACCTTCTCGTCGGGGACCACGTCGTAGACCAGGTGGGAGTACGTCGGGGCCTCCACCTCGTCCTTGCCGGACTTGATGTCCATCACGAACCGCAGCAGCGCCTTGCGGTCGTAGGACTCCGGGAAGCCCTTGCGGGCGAGCAGGCCGCGCCGTTCGAGCTCGGCGTTGGGGTACAGGAAGCCGTCGGTCGTCACCAGCGCGACGGAGGGGTGCGCGGGCCAGTGCGCGAGCATCTGCTGCAGCACCCGGGCGGTGGTCGACTTGCCGACCGCGACGGACCCGGCCAGGCCGATCACGAACGGCGTCCGCGGCGGATGCGGCCGGCTCAGGAACTCCTCCTGTGCCCGGTGCAGGGCGCCCGCGCTCTCGACGTACATGCTGAGCAGCCGGGAGAGCGGGAGGTAGACCTGCTTCACCTCGTCGAGGTCGAGCTCGTCGCCGAGGCCGCGGACCCGGTCGATCTCCTCGGCGGTCAGCGGCTGCTCGGTCGCGGCGCCGAGGGCGGCCCACGCGTCGCGCTCGAGCTCCACGAAGGGACCGGACTCGCGGCCGGCGTCGCCGTTGCCGGATGTCATGCGCGGCATCCTGCCAGGGTGAGCCGCGGCGGCCGGGAGCGGTGCCGCCGGTAGAGTTGCGGCCATGTGTGGAATCGTCGGCTACGTCGGACCGCAGCAGGCCGAAGGCGTGGTGATCGAGGGGCTGCGGCGTCTCGAGTACCGCGGCTACGACTCCGCCGGTATCGCCCTCGTGCACGAGGGCAAGATCGCCTCCGAGAAGCGCGCGGGCAAGCTCGCGAACCTCGACAAGGCGCTTGCCGACCACCCGCTCCCGGAGGCGTGCACCGGCATCGGGCACACCCGGTGGGCCACGCACGGCGCTCCCAACGACCGCAACGCCCACCCGCACCTCGGCGCCGCGGGCCGGGTGGCGCTGGTCCACAACGGCATCATCGAGAACTTCGCGGCGCTGCGGGCGGAGATCGAGACCGGCGGGCACGAGCTGGTCTCCGAGACCGACACCGAGATCGCGGCACACCTGGTCGAGGCGGCGCTGGAGCAGGGCGGCACCCTCACCGAGGCGATGCAGCACGTGTGCCGCCGCCTGCACGGCGCGTTCACGCTGGTCGCCGTCGACGCCCAGGACCCCGACCGGGTCGTGGCCGCCCGGCGCAACAGCCCGCTGGTCGTGGGCGTCGGCGAGGGTGAGAACTTCGTCGCGTCCGACGTCGCCGCGTTCATCGAGCACACCCGCGAGGCGCTCGAGCTCGGCCAGGACCAGGTCGTCACGATCACCCGGGAGGGCGTGGAGGTCACCGACTTCGCCGGCAACCCCGCGGAGGCGCGGCCCTACCACGTCGACTGGGACCTCTCGGCCGCCGAGAAGGGCGGCTACGACTGGTTCATGCGCAAGGAGATCCACGAGCAGCCGAAGGCGATCACCGACACCATGCTCGGCCGGCACGACGCGACGGGCGCGCTGCAGCTCGACGAGCTCCGGATCACCGAGGACGAGCTGCGCGGGGTCGACAAGATCATCCTCGTCGCGTGCGGCACCGCGTCGTACGCCGGGATGGTCGCGAAGTACGCCATCGAGCACTGGACCCGGATCCCGTGCGAGGTCGAGCTGTCCCACGAGTTCCGCTACCGCGACCCGATCCTCACCCGCGACACCCTGGTGGTCGCGGTCAGCCAGTCCGGCGAGACCGCCGACACGCTGATGGCGATCCGGCACGCCCGCGAGCAGCGCGCCAGGGTGCTCGCGATCTGCAACACCAACGGCTCCACGATCCCGCGCGAGTCCGACGCGGTCATCTACACGCACGCCGGACCCGAGATCGGCGTCGCCTCCACCAAGGGGTTCATGACCCAGCTGGTCGCCTGCTACCTGCTCGGGCTGTACCTCGCCCAGGTGCGCGGCACGATGTACGGCGACGAGATCTCCTCGGTGGTGCGCTCGCTCGAGCAGATGCCGGCGCACGTGCAGAAGATCCTCGACGCGGCCGGCGAGGTCGAGGCCCTGGCCGCCGAGCTGTCGAACGCCAAGTCCGTGCTGTTCCTGGGCCGGCACGCCGGCTACCCGGTCGCGCTCGAGGGCGCGCTGAAGCTCAAGGAGCTCGCCTACATCCACGCGGAGGGCTTCGCCGCGGGCGAGCTGAAGCACGGCCCGATCGCGCTCGTCGAGGACCGGCTCCCGGTGTTCTGCGTGGTGCCGCCGCAGGGCCGCGACTTCCTGCACGACAAGATGGTCAGCGGCATCCAGGAGGTGCGGGCCCGTGGTGCGCGCACGATCGTGCTCGCCGAGGAGGGCGACGACGAGGTCGCGCCGTACGCCGACGACCTGTTCCGGCTGCCGAAGGTGCCGACGCTGCTCCAGCCGATGGTCGCGGTCGTCCCGCTGCAGCTGTTCGCCTGCGAGCTGGCCAGCCGGATGGGGCACGACGTCGACCAGCCGCGCAACCTGGCCAAGTCCGTCACCGTCGAGTAGGCCCGGCGCACGATGGCGGTCCGCGGGGTGGGCATCGACGTGGTCGACATCGGCCGGTTCGGGGAGGCCCTCGAGCGCACCCCGAGCCTGCGGGTGCGGCTCTTCACCGAGCAGGAGCGGAGCCGCCCGCTGGCCTCGCTGGCCGCCCGCTTCGCCGCCAAGGAGGCCCTCGCGAAGGCGCTCGGCGCGCCGACCGGGATGGCCTGGCTCGACGCCGAGATCGTGAACGAGGCCAGCGGCGACCCGCGCTTCGACATCAAGGGCTCGGTGCTGGCCCGGGCCAACGACCTGGGGGTGGAGAGCGTGCACGTCTCCCTGTCCCACGACGCGGGTATCGCGTCGGCGGTGGTCGTGCTGGAGTAGGACCATGACCCTCGCGGTCGAGCGGTTCCAGGCCTTCACGCCGCAGCACTTCGTGCTGATCGGGATCTTCCTCACGGGCGCGGTGGTCCTGACGCTCGTCGGCCGGTCGCAGCGGCGGTCCGGCACCGGGCACCGGTTCGCCCGGGTCCTCGCGGTGGTGGTCGTCTGCGTGACCGTCCCGGCCCAGCTCTACCAGCTCGCCCCGTGGGACTTCTCGGTCGGCTCGTCGCTGCCCCTCGCCCTGTGCGACTTCGCGTGGCTCGCCGCCGCCTGGGGCCTGTGGACGCGTCACCGGGTGCCGACGGCGCTGGTCTACTACTGGGGGCTGACCCTGTCGATCCAGGCGGTGTTCACGCCGGCGCTGGACCAGGTCTTCCCGGACCCGCGGTTCTTCATCTTCTGGTCGATGCACTTCCTGGTGGTGTGGACGGCGGTCTACCTGACGTTCGGGCTCGGCCTCGGCCCCGGGTGGCGCGAGTACCGCGTGACGCTGGCGGTCACCTTCGGCTGGGCAGTGCTTGCGTACGCCGTCGACGTGGCGTTCGGCGTCAACTACGGGTACCTCGTCCACAAGCCCTCCTCGGCGTCGCTGCTCGACCTGTTCGGGCCGTGGCCGGTCTACCTCGTCGTCTCCTCCGGCATCCTGCTCACCGTCTGGGCGCTGATGACGTGGCCGTGGGTGCGCACGGCACCCCGTCCCGCCGCGGCCTGGGTAGGTTGACCGGATGCGGAGCGCACACACCGTCGAGCGGGTGCGGGAGGCCGAGCGGGCGCTGATGGCCCGCCTCCCCGAGGGAGCCCTGATGCAGCGGGCCGCGGCCGGGCTGGCCTACGCCGTGCTCGAACTGCTGGGCCGCGCGTACGGCGCGCGGGCGCTGCTGCTGGTCGGGTCGGGGGACAACGGCGGCGACGCGCTGTACGCCGGCGTGCTGCTCGCCCGGCGCGGCGTCGCGGTCGAGGCGCTCCTGCTCTCGCCGGAGAAGGTGCACCGCGCCGGGCTCGCCGCCCTCCGGGGCGCGGGCGGCCGGGTCGTCGGGTCCGCGGCGGGCGCCGGCACACCGGACGTGGTCGTGGACGGGATCGTCGGGATCGGGGGCCGACCGCCGTTGCGCGAGGAGGCCGCCGCGGCCCTGGCGGCCTTCGAGGGCGTGCCGGTCGTC
>DASTGV010000052.1:0-4883 GCA_035718765.1 Nocardioidaceae bacterium | reverse complement strand
CAGCTCGAGGGCGCGAAGCAGTGAGCGAGACCCTCGAGGTCGCGGCGACCGGCGCCGCGGCCGACGCGATCCGTGCGCACGTGCCGGCGCTCGTGCAGGACGGCTTCGCCGGCAAGCTGTTCGCCAAGGACCCGACCCTGTGGGGCCCCGACGCCGAGGAGGAGGCCGCGAAGCGGCTGTCCTGGGTCGGGCTCCCCCGCTCCTCGCGCCCGCTGGTCGGTGAGGTGTCCGCGCTGCGCAGCGAGCTCAACGACGCGGGCATCGACCACGTCGTGCTCTGTGGCATGGGCGGATCGTCGCTGGCGCCGGAGGTGATCTGCGCGACGTACGGCGTGGAGCTCGCCGTCCTGGACTCCAGCAACCCCGACCAGGTGCGCGCCGCGCTGGGCGACCGGCTCGACCGCACGGTCGTGGTCGTGTCCAGCAAGTCCGGGTCCACCGTCGAGACCGACTCCCAGAAGCGCGCCTACGAGCAGGCCTTCACCGACGCCGGCATCGACCCGGCCACCCGGATCGTCATCGTCACCGACCCGGGGAGCCCGCTCGACAAGGCCTCGCGCGAGGCCGGCTACCGCGTGGTGAACGCCGACCCGGACGTGGGCGGCCGCTACTCCGCCCTGACCGCGTTCGGCCTCGTGCCGAGCGGACTGGCCGGGGCGGACATCGCCACCCTGCTCGACGAGGCCGAGGCCGTCTCCGACCTGCTGGCCGACGACGACGAGGGCAACCCCGCGCTGCGTCTGGGCGCCGCGATGGCCGGCACCTCGCCGCTGCGCAACAAGCTGGTGCTGGTCGACCAGGGCTCCGGGCTGGTCGGGTTCGCCGACTGGGCCGAGCAGCTGATCGCGGAGAGCACCGGCAAGCAGGGCACGGGAGTGCTCCCGGTGGTCGTCCCCGACGACTCCGCCCCCGAGGTGGCACTGCCTCCGCACGACGTGACCGTCGCCCGGCTGGTGGGCGACACCGACACCGCCGACCCCGAGCACGACCCGGACGACCCCGCCGAGGGCTCGGCCGGGTCGGAGGTCGCCGTCACCGGCCCGCTCGGCGCCCAGCTGCTGCTCTGGGAGGTCGCGACGGCCACCGCCGGCCGGCTGCTCGGCATCAACCCCTTCGACCAGCCCGACGTGGAGAGCGCGAAGGTCGCGGCCCGCTCGATGCTCGAGGGTGAGCCGGACACCACCCCGCCCGCGTTCACGGACGGGGCCGTCGAGGTCCGGGCTCTCGGCGGCGACTGGCTCGGGACGGCCGCCACCCTGGCCGACGCGGTCTCGGCGCTGCTGGACCAGGTCGACGAACAGCAGGGGTACGTCGCGGTGATGGCCTACCTCGACCGGCTCGACCAGGCCGAGCTCTCCGACGTCCGCAACACCCTGGCGCACCGGGTCCGTCGTCCCGTCACCTTCGGGTGGGGGCCGCGGTTCCTGCACTCGACCGGCCAGTTCCACAAGGGCGGTCCCGCCGAGGGCGTCTACCTGCAGGTCACCGCCGACCCCACCGAGGACCTCGCGGTGCCCGGCAAGGAGTACACCTTCGGACGGCTCATCGCGGCCCAGTCCGCCGGCGACGCCAGCGTGCTGGCCGACCACGGCCGCCCGGTGCTGCGGCTGCACCTGACGGACCTGGCCGCCGGCGTCGCGGCCGTGCGGGCGGCCCTGCAGTGAGCCCGGTCGACCGGGTCGCGGGGAGCACGGTCGTCAACCCGCTGCGCGACCCCCAGGACCGGCGGCTGCCGCGGATCGCCGGGCCCTGCGGCCTGGTGATCTTCGGCGTCACCGGCGACCTCTCGCGCAAGAAGGTGATGCCGGCGATCTACGACCTCGCCTCCCGGGGCCTGCTGCCGCCGGGGTTCTCCCTGGTCGGCTACGCCCGCCGGGACTGGGCCGACCAGGACTTCGCGCAGGTCGTGCACGACTCGGTCAAGCAGTACGCCCGCACCGAGTTCCGCGAGGAGGTCTGGCAGCAGCTCGCCGAGGGCTTCCGCTTCGTGCAGGGCGACTTCGCCGACGACGTCGCCTTCGACAACCTGCGGCAGACCATCCTCGACCTCGACCGGGTCCGCGGCACGGGCGGCAACCACGCGTTCTACCTGTCGATCCCGCCGAAGTTCTTCCCGGACGTGATCGGCCAGCTCAAGGAGCACGGCCTCGCCGACCCCGGCCTCGACTCGTGGCGACGGGTCGTCGTGGAGAAGCCGTTCGGCTCCGACCTGGAGTCGGCGCGGCGGCTCAACGCCACCATCTCCGAGGTGTTCCCGCCCGAGTCGGTGTTCCGGATCGACCACTACCTGGGCAAGGAGACGGTCCAGAACATCCTGGCGATGCGGTTCGCCAACGCGATGTTCGAGCCGATCTGGAACTCCAACTACGTCGACCACGTGCAGATCACGATGGCCGAGGACATCGGCATCGGCGGCCGGGCCGGCTACTACGACGGCATCGGCGCGGCCCGCGACGTCATCCAGAACCACCTGCTGCAGCTGATGGCGCTGATCGCGATGGAGGAGCCCACCTCCTTCGACGCGCACAGCCTGCGGCTGGAGAAGCAGAAGGTGCTGTCGTCCGTCGTACTCCCCCGGCGGCTGGACCTCTCGACGGCTCGCGCGCAGTACACCGAGGGCTGGGCCGGCGGCGAGAAGGTGCTGGGCTACACCCAGGAGCAGGACATCCCGAAGGACTCCACCACCGAGACCTTCGCGGCCATCAAGCTCGGCGTGGAGACCCGCCGATGGGCCGGCGTGCCGTTCTACCTGCGCCACGGCAAGCGGCTCGGTCGCCGGGTCACCGAGGTGGCGGTGGTGTTCAAGCAGGCGCCGCACCTGCCGTTCAGCGAGACCTCGACCGAGGAGCTGACCCACAACGCGCTGGTGATCCGGATCCAGCCCGACGAGGGCGTCACGCTGCGGTTCGGCTCGAAGGTCCCGGGCAGCGCGATGGAGATCCGCGACGTGAACATGGACTTCGCCTACGGCGGGTCGTTCACCGAGTCCTCGCCGGAGGCCTACGAGCGGCTCATCCTCGACGTCCTCCTCGGCGACCCGCCGCTGTTCCCGCAGCACGAGGAGGTCGAGCTCTCCTGGAAGATCCTCGACCCGATCGTCGAGTACTGGGCCGCGCGCGGGAAGCCGGACACGTACGAGGCCGGCACCTGGGGGCCCGAGTCCGCGGTCAAGATGCTGGCCCGGGACGGCCGGACCTGGAGACGACCATGACCTCACCCCACGAAGTCACTCACTCCGCACCCGACTCCGCAGGGACCCCGAGATGATCGAGCTCACCGACACCAACTCCAGCGCGATCGCCGCCGAGTTCGTCCGCGCACGGCGCCGGGCGGGCAGCCCGGCGATGGGCATGATCATGACGCTGGTCATCGTCGCCGAGGAGAAGGACTCCGAGAAGGCGATGACCGTGGCCCGGTCCGCGTCCCGGGAGCACCCCGCACGGATCCTCGGCGTCGTGTTCGGTGACAAGCGTGGCGCCTCCCGCGTCGACGCCCAGGTCGGCATCGGCTCCGGCCTGTCCGGTGAGCGGGCGCAGATCCGGCTCTCCGGGGAGGTCACGAAGCACCCGGCGTCCGTGGTGCTGCCGCTGCTCTTGCCGGACTCCCCGGTCGTGGTCTGGTGGCCGGGCAGCGCGCCCGACGACCCGGCCACGGACCCGCTGGGCCGGCTCGGCACCCGCCGGATCACCGATGCCGCCTCTGTGCCGACCAGCCGGGCCAAGGCGATGCTCCAGCAGTGCCACAGCTACGCGCCCGGCAACACCGACCTGGCCTGGACCCGGATCACCGGCTGGCGGGCCCTGCTCGCGGCCGCGCTGGACCAGCACCCCGGCCAGGTGCTGTCGGCGTCGGTGACCGCCGAGCGGATCAGCCCCAGCGCCGACCTCCTGGGGGCCTGGCTCGGGGACCGCCTCAAGTGCGACGTCACCCGGAAGAACTCCAAGGGCCCGGGCATCACCGGCGTGGTGCTGAACACCAAGCAGGGCGACGTCAGCATCAGCCGCTTCGACGGCCGGCTCGCGACGCTGTCCTCCCCCAACCAGCCGGACCGTCCCGTCGCGCTGAAGCGCCGCGACCTCGACGAGCTGCTGTCGGAGGAGCTGCGCCGGCTGGACCCCGACGACGTGTACGCCGCGACCGTGAAGCGGATGGCGAGGACCGGGTCCCGCGAGGCGCCGAAACCGACGAAGAAGGGCTGACATGACGAAGCCGGAGATCGAGACCTTCCCCTCCCCCGAGGCGCTGGCGGCCGCGGTGGCCGGACGGCTGGTGGTCCGGCTCGCGGCCGTGCAGGCCGCCGGCCGCACCCCCGCGGTCGGGCTCACCGGCGGCACCATCGCGGTGAAGATCCACGAGGCGGTGGTCGCGGCCAGCGAGGGCCACGAGGACGTGGACTGGTCCAGCGTCGACTTCTGGTGGGGCGACGAGCGCTACGTCCGCGCCGACGACGACGAGCGCAACGCCAAGCAGGCCCGCGAGGCGATGCTCGACCGCCTGGACGTCAACGAGCACCGGGTGCACGAGATGCCGGCCAGCGACGGCCCGCACGACAGCATCGAGGACGCGGCCGAGGCGTACGGCGACGAGGTCCGGCGGCGCGGCAGCGGGCAGTTCGACGTGCTGATGCTCGGCCTCGGGCCCGACGGCCACGTCGCGTCGCTGTTCCCCGGCTTCCCACAGCTCGACGTGGACGACGCCGTGGCGGTCGCGGTCACCGACTCCCCCAAGCCGCCGCCGGAGCGGATCAGCCTGACCTACGGCGCGCTCAACCGCAGCAGCGAGGTGTGGTTCGTGGTGGCCGGCGAGGGCAAGGCCGAGGCCGTGGCGAAGGCCCTGGCCGACGGCACCGACCGGCACGACATCCCCGCCGTCGGGGTGACCGG
>DASTGV010000051.1:0-9638 GCA_035718765.1 Nocardioidaceae bacterium | reverse complement strand
GTGGCTCGGGTGGACGTCACGCACTTCGAAGCCGGCGCGCTCACGGCTGAGACCGCCCGGACCGAGCGCGGAAAGACGCCGCTTGTGCGTCAGCCCGGCGAGCGGGTTGGTCTGGTCCATGAACTGGGAGAGCTGGCTCGTGCCGAAGAACTCCTTGATGGAGGCGACGACCGGCCGGATGTTGATGAGGGTCTGCGGGGTGATCGCCTCGACGTCCTGCGTCGTCATGCGCTCGCGCACGACGCGCTCCATCCGGCTCAAGCCGACACGAAGCTGGTTCTGGATCAGCTCGCCGACGGTGCGCAGGCGGCGGTTGCCGAAGTGGTCGATGTCGTCGGTCTCGGCGCGGACCGTGGTGCCCTCGGGCGCGGTGAAGTCGGTCTCGCCGGCGTGCAGGCGCACGAGGTACTCGATCGTCGACACGATGTCGTCGATCGTGATCGTGCTCTGGGTCAGCGGGAGCGAGGTGCCCAGCTTCTTGTTGATCTTGTAGCGACCGACCTTCGCGAGGTCGTAGCGCTTGGGGTTGAAGTAGAAGTTGTTGAGCAGCGCCTGGCCGGCCTCGGTGGTCGGCGGCTCGCCCGGACGCAGCTTGCGGTAGATGTCCTTGAGCGCCTCGTCCTGGCTCTCGATGCCGTCCTTCTCGAGGGTGGCGACCATGGACTCGTAGGCGCCGAAGCGCTCGCGGATCTGCTCCGAGGACAGGCCCAGCGCCTTGAGCAGCACGGTGACGGGCTGCTTGCGCTTGCGGTCGACGCGGACGCCGACGAGGTCCTTCTTGTCGACCTCGAACTCCAGCCACGCGCCGCGCGACGGGATGATCTTGGCGACGTAGACGTCCTTGTCGGAGGTCTTGTCGGGGGTGCGCTCGAAGTAGACGCCCGGCGACCGCACCAGCTGGGACACGACGACCCGCTCGGTGCCGTTGATGATGAACGTGCCCTTGTCGGTCATGAGCGGGAAGTCGCCCATGAAGACCGTCTGGCCCTTGATCTCACCGGTGTCGTTGTTGGTGAACTCGGCCGAGACGTAGAGCGGTGCGGAGTAGGTGAAGTCCTTCTCCTTGCACTCGTCGACCGTGTTCTTCGGGTCGTAGAAGACCGGGTTCTCGAACGAGAGCGACATCGTGCCCGAGAAGTCCTCGATGGGAGAGATCTCCTCGAAGATCTCCTCGAGGCCGGACTTGAGGGAGGCGTCCTCACCGTTGTCGATGCGGGCCTGGGTGTCGGCCTGCCAATCCTCGTTGCCTACCAGCCAGTCGAAGCTCTTGGTCTGGAGGTCGAGGAGCTTCGGAACCTCGAGGGGCTCCGAGATCTTCGCGAAGGAGATGCGGCGGGGTGCGGCGTTTTCGGTGCTGGAGTTCTTGCTGGTGCTGCGCGAGGCGGCCAAGAGGGGTCCTTCCAAGGGCTCGCGGACTCATCGGGAGATGACGTCGACCAACCACATTCCCGCCGACCGGGCAGGCAGGAAGCATTTGAGGGCAGACGCAAAGATCGATATTAGCCCACGGGCAGCCGCGAACACAACCGAGCACGGCCACCCGGGTGGCCCTCGATCCCCGGCCCGGCCGAGCCGGTCCGGAACGCCCCGGTTTGGGGGGTGTTCCTCGCTGACCCGAGCGGTGGAGAGAGGTCCGTACGACGGGAGCCGTGCGGCAACGCACCGACAGCATGAACCGGTCGGTCGGCGGAGTCAAGCAACCCGGCGGAAGGTGCGCACCGGACGATCCCGGCTCGCCCCGCGGTTCGCCAGCCGGTTCAGTACGACGTGATGTCGTCGACCAGCCAGGTGCCGCCGCTCCTCACCATCGACAGCTGGACCCGGTTCAGGGCCACCTGGGGCTCCCCGCCGTTGGCGGTGCTGCGGGTGGTCTGGTTGACGTAGAGCAGCACGTTGACCCGGTCGGCGTCGGCGTGCGCCACCCCCGAGGCCTTGACCTCGGCCTCGACCTTGGCCTTGAGCTTGGTGGCGTTCGGCTTGACCAGCCGGTCGAAGGTGTCGGCGTACTTCTTCCGGTAGCCGGGCGTCATGTAGCGCTCCGCAGCCTTCTCGTCCGCGTCGAGCGAGCTGTAGCCGTAGGAC
This sequence comes from Nocardioidaceae bacterium, assembly GCA_035718765.1. Classification (GTDB taxonomy): domain Bacteria; phylum Actinomycetota; class Actinomycetes; order Propionibacteriales; family Nocardioidaceae; genus Nocardioides_B. The sequence goes on along the minus strand of DASTGV010000051.1, from coordinate 7,556 downwards.
AGGATCGCCGCCGAGGCCCGCTCGGCGGCCGCCGGCGCCGTCCGCGAGGCCTGGTCGACCGCGTCCTGGGTGCGTACGTCGGACCAGCTCCACGTGAACAGGCCCAGCACGCCGGCCGTCACCACGAGCACGAGGGCCACGACGCCGAGGGCGGCGACCACCAGCCACGACGGCGCGGGCCTGCCCCGGGCCCCGTCAGCCCCGTCGGCCTCGGCCGACGCAGGCGAGGAGGGAGGAGGCGGCGGGGGCGCGGCCTCCTCGGGTGTCTGGGGCTGTGGCTTCTCCAGCGAGACCGGCTCGTCCTGCGGCTCGGGACGGCCCGCGTCGGGACGCGACGGCCGGCGCTCGCCGGCGATCCGGCGGCGGGGAGGGCGCGGGTTCTGGCTGCTCATGCTTCCTTCGGGACGGGGGTGGTGGGGCCGGGCTCGGCCGGACGGGGTCGGCGGCTCAGGCGACCGGGGTGAAGTTGTCGACCAGCCACCTGCCGTCGATCTTCACCAGCGAGACCTCCCAGCGGAAGTGCCGCGCCCTGGTGTCGAAGACCGTCTTGACGTTGGCGTCGGAGACCACGAGCACCTGCGCCGAGTCGGGGTCCAGGCTGGCCACCGCGCTGGTGAGCACCTCCCCCTTGGAGCTCATCTTGGCCTGCTTCACCGACGTGACGATGTCGGTCATCGCCTTGTCGAACTCGCCCTTGAACTTCGGCGACAGCAGCGGGGTGATGCTGGACTGGTAGGCGTCCACCGAGCTGACGTCGTAGTTGTTGACCTGCACCGCGAACCGCTCCGCGGCCCGGGTCACGTCCGAGCGGGCCTGCTGGTCCGCGGCGACCTCCTCGGAGCGCGGCCGGAGCATCGTGACCTCCAGCACGAGGGCCACGACCGCGACCACCGCGACCACCGCCAGGAAGACGGTGATCCCCCAGCGGAGGCCGGAGCGGTCGGCTCCGTCGTCGGGCGGGCGCGGCGAAGCGCCGGGGTCCTGCGTCGTGTCGTCAGTCAAGCTGTCACTCCTGCCCGGACAGCGGCTGCATGAGCAGCCACTTCCAGGACTCCTCTCCCATGAGGGCGGCGGCGCCGCCGGTGTAGGTCACGTCCCCGCTCGGGTTCCGGTCGGTGTAGGTGAGCTTCCCCGTCGCGCGATCGTACGACCCGACCACGGGGGCGCGGTACGACGGCCCGGCCCGGCGCGGGGTGTTCTGCGCACCGCGCGCGTTGGACTGGGACGCCGGCTCCGTGCAGCGCGCACCGGTGTTCATCGGCAGGTCCTTGCGGTCCTCCGGCGAGCGCCGCTGGGTGTTGTAGCCGGCGTGGCACACGCCCGGGTCCTGCTGCAGGATCAGGCCGAAGTGCGCGTCGTACAGGCCGCTGTTCGAGTCCTTGTCGACCACGGTGTAGCCGCCGGCGACGACGTACGGGTAGACGACCAGGATCATCTCGGTGCCGGCGAGGTGCTTCTGGGTGACCTCACCGGTGGTCACCAGGTTGTTGATCAGCTGCCCGAGGTCGACCTTGTTCTGCTCCAGGAAGGTGCGCAGCTGGTTGGCGGTCCCGCTGCCGTTCTCGATGACCGTGCGCAGGTCGCCGTCGCTGTGGGCGAGCGTGGTCGAGAACAGCGACAGGTCGCGGGAGAAGCTCTTGATGGCCGAGGTCTTGTCCACCTGCGTCGACAGCACCGTGTTGCTGTCCTTCAGGAGCGCTGTGGTGACGTCGAAGTTGTCGTTGGCGGCGTTGATGAAGGAGTTCGAGGTGTCGGCGATCTGGCCGAGGTCCTGGCCGGTGCCGTTGAACGCCTTGCCGAGCTCGTCGACCACGGTGGTGAGGCTCTGCTTGTTCACGGAGTCGACGGTGGTGCTGACGTCGGTGAGCAGCTTCGTGGTCTCGATCGGGGTCTGCGTCATCGCCGTGGGGATGTCGGAGCCGTTGCGGAGGTAGGGACCCTGCTTCGTCTCCGGCTGGAGGTCCACGAACTGCTCGCCGACCGCGGAGCGGTTGGCGACGACCGCCTTGGTGTCCTGCGGGATGTCCTGGTGGGCGTTCTCGATGTTCATCACCACGTCGACGCCCTTGGCGGTGAGCTTCATGTCGCTGACCTGGCCGACGGTGACGCCGCGGTAGGACACCTCGGCGCCGGTGAAGATGCCGCCGGACTCGGTGAAGTGGGCCACCACGGAGTAGGACTCGTCGAAGAAGACCCGGTCGAGGCGCGCGTAGCGGGCGCCGACGAAGGACACGCCGATCATGGTGATCAGCGCGAAGATCACGAGCTGGACCTTGGTGCGCTTGGTGATCATCGCTGCATCATCCCCCAGACGAGAAGGGCGCCCAGGTCGGAGTCACCGACGTGCTGCGCGGTGGCTGCGCCGCTCGGGGACGAGGCCCCGAAGGGCGCCCGGCCCAGTCCCGGCACCGGGGTGGAGGGCAGCGGCGGGAGCGGGCCGGTGCCTCCCCCGCCCGAGCCGCCGCCCGACCCGCCGGATCCCCCGAGCCGGTTCAGCACGTCGCCGACCGGGCCGGTCACGCCGGAGGGCAGCCGGTTGACGGCCTGGCAGACCGCGGCGTCCTTGTACTTGTCCTTCTTGCACTCGGTGATCAGCCGCTGGACGCCGATGTTCTTGCAGGCCTTGCTGGCCAGGTCCCCGGACTGCAGGCACTTCTGCAGGTCGGTCAGCGTCTGGGTCGGGTTGCACAGCGTGTTGGTCGGGTCCTGGTCGCACAGCTGCGACGGCAGCGGCGCGGTCGGCAGCGTGGGCACCTGCGCGAGGTTGAGGTCCAGCTGCACCGACAGGTTGGTGTAGTCGCCCATGTGCAGGTTGCGGGCCTGGGCGGGGTTCTTGCCGACCACCGCGTCCACGAACGGGTAGGTCAGGAACACCTGGAGCGACTTGGGCAGCGCGTCGCCGGCCTCCGCCAGCTTCGTCAGCGTCGGGGCGAGCGCCCGCAGGCTGTCGATGGTGGCGGTCTTGGAGTCGCGGATCACCCGGGTGGCGACCCCGCTGAGGTGGCTGAGCGCCTTGAGCATCCTCACCAGGTCGTCGCGCTGCCGGTTGATCGAGGCGACCGCGCGCGGCAGCTCGTCGAGCGCCTGGGTGATGGCGGGCTTCTGCTTGTTCAGCGCGACCGCGAGCCGGTTGAGGCTCTCGATGGCCCGGACGATCTGGTCCTTGTTGGTGTCCAGCTGGCCCATGAACGTGTCGAGCTGGGCCAGCACCGAGCGGACGTTGCCCTCCCGGCCCGCCAGCGCGGAGTTGAGCTCGGAGGAGATCGTCTTCAGCTGCGCGACACCGCCACCGTTGAGCAGCAGCGAGAGGGCACCGAGCACCTCCTCGACCTCGGGGTTGCGTCCGCTCCGGGACAGCGGGATCCGGTCGCCGTCGGAGAGCCGGCCACCGGTGCCGCCTCCGGGCGGAGGCGCGAGGGAGACGAACTTCTCCCCCAGCAGGCTGGTCTGCCGGATGGTGGCCTCGGCGTCGTCGGGCAGCTTGACGCTGCGCCGGATCAGCACCGTCACCTCGGCGTGGTAGCCCTGGGTCTTGATCGTGTCGACCCGGCCGACGGTGACGTCGTCGACCTTCACCGCGGACTGCGGCACCAGGTCGAGCACGTCGCGGAACTGGATCGTCACCTTGTACGGGTGGTCGCCGAGGTCGGCACCACCGGGCAACGGCAGGCTGTAGACGGAGAAGTCGCAGCCGCTCAGGGCCAGGGCGGCCACCACCGCGGTCAGCACGAGGCGTACGGCGCGCCCGCGGAGCGTCGTGGGCCGTCGGGTGCTCATCGCTTCACCTCCACGATGCCGCCGAGCGACCGGTCGACATGCTCCACGTCGGTCGCCTCCTTGCTCGGGGCGGCCCGCAGGGCGCCGCTGCGGCCGAGGGCGCTGCCCAGCGACGTGCACAACTGCCCGAGCTTCTGCGCCTGGGTCGGGTTGGAGTTGGTCTCGTTGAGGATGCCGCAGATGATCCGCGCCGGGTCCGACGTCAGGTCCCCGACGTTGTCGCCGATGTTCGTGCGGGTGTCGAGGGTGCCGGTCGACGGGTTGTAGGTGTGGAACAGGTTGGTCAGCGCGGTCGGCGCCACCTGCAGGACCTCGTCGAGGGCGTCACGCTGCTTGACCAGCACCTTCGACACCTTGTTCAGCCCCTTGATGTTCTGCGACAGGGAGGTGCGGTTCTCCCGGACGAAGCTCTCCACGGCCTTCATCGCGACGCCCAGGTTGCGGAGGGCGGCGGCCAGGTCGGAGCGCTCGTCCTTGAGCAGGTCCGCGGCCGAGGCCAGCGAGTCGTTGAAGCGGCGGACGGTGCCGTCGTTGCGGGCCAGGGCGTTCACGAACCGCTCGATCTGCCGGGCGGTGCCGAACAGCTCCTCCTTGTTGTCGTCCAGCGTCCGGGTGAACTTCCCGAGGTTCTTGATCGTCCGGTGGAACTGCTCGCCCTGGCCGGCGAAGTTCTTCGCCGTGGAGTTCAGCAGGGTCGTCAGCGCGCCCTCGCGGTTGGCGCCGTTGGGTCCGAGGGCCACGGTCAGGTCGTCGATGCTCTGGTAGATCTCGTCGAGCTCGAGCGGCGTGGACGTGGACTTGGTGCTCATCACGGCGTGCGAGCCGAGCGGCGTGTCGCCCTTCTTGAACACGGGCGTCAGCTGCACGAACCGGTCCCCGACGATGGCCGGCGAGATGATGACGGCCTGCGCGTTCGAGGGGACGTCGTACTTCGCGTCGTACCACATCTTCACGGTCACGTCGGTGCCCGACGGCTCCACCGTCTCGACCTTGCCCACCGGCACGCCGAGGATCCGCACGTCGGAGCCCTCGTAGAGCGAGACGGTCCGCGGGAAGGACGCGGTGACGTACTTCTTCTGCTGGTCCGGCAGCGCGGCCAGCACCAGGGCCGCGACGACGGCGAGCACCGCCACCACGGCGAGGATGCGGGTCAGCCCGCGGCCCTTGGCCCGGTTGCCTGCCATCTCAGTTCACCCCCAGGGTGCGCGCCGACGGCGCCGGCGGGAGGTTCTGGATGTAGGTGTCGAACCACGGTCCGTTGCCGAGCGTGTTGGCGAACACGCGGTAGAACGGCGCCATCAGCCGCAGGCTGTTGTCGAGGTTCTGCTGGTTCCTGTTGAGCACGTCCACCACGCTCTTGAGATGGTCCAATGCGGGCTTGAGGTCGGCCCGGGTGTCGCGCACCAGCCCGGTCAGCTGCACCGAGAGCTGGCTGGTCGCGACCAGCAGGTTGTGCACCGACTCGCGCCGCGCGGCCAGCGCCTGGAAGAGCTTGTCGCCGTCGCGCATCAGGGTCACCAGGTCGCCGCGGCGGTCGCCCAGGACCGTCGACACCTTCTTGGTGTTGCGCAGCAGCGTGTTGAGCTGCTGGTCGCGGGCGGCGATGTTCTGGGACAGGTCGGACAGCCCGCTGAGCGCCGAGCGGAACTCCTCGGGGGTGTTCTCGGTCAGCGCGCCGAGCGTCGTGAGGGACTTCGCGAGCCGGTCGGTGTCGATCCGCTCGGAGCGGTTGGCCAGGCCGGCGAAGGCCTGCACGACGTCGTACGGCGAGGTGGTGCGCTGCACCGGGATCTCGCTGCCCTCGGGGAGCTGGCCGCGGCCGGCCGGCTCGAGGCCGAGGTACATCGCGCCGAGCAGCGTCTTGACCTTGATGGCGGCCCCGGTGTCCTTGCCGAAGTCGACGCCCTTCTGGACCTTGAAGGTGACCTTGACGTGGCCGCCGTCGAGGTCGACGGACTGCACCTTGCCGACGCGGACGCCGGCCACCCGGACCTCGTCGTTGGCCTTGAGCCCGCCGGCCTCGGAGAACGCGGCGTAGTACGTGTCGCCGCCGCCGATCAGCGGCAGGTCCTCCGCCTTGAAGGCGGCGAGCACGAACGCGGTGATCACGGCGAGGCTGACCGCGCCGATGATGACCGGGTTCCGCTCCCGGAACGGGACGCTCATCCGAGATCACACCTTTCGCCACCGGCCGGGTAGTCGATGGGCAGGGACGCCTTGCCGAGCTTGACGTTGCCCTTGAAGTTGCACAGGTAGAAGTTGAAGAACGAGCCGTACGTCGCGGTGCGGCCGATCTTGGTCAGCTTGACCGGGAGCACCTGGAGCGCGCGGTCGATCTCGGCCTTGTTGCGGTCGAGGTTGCCGGCGACGTGGCGCAGCTGCTTCACGTCGGTGGTCAGACCGGGCCGCACGCCGGTGACCAGGTCCGAGGTCTGCACGGCGAGCCCCGAGATCGAGTCCAGCGAGCCGAGGATGGCCTGCCGGTCCTGGGAGAGGCCGGACACGAACTGGCGCAGCTTGACCAGGAGGTCGGACAGCTGGGCGTCCCGGTTGCCGATCGTGACCATCACCTTGTTGAGGTTGGTGATCAGCGAGCCGATCACCTGGTCCCGGCTGGCCAGGGTGCTGGTCACCGACGCGGTGTGGGACAGCAGGCTCTCCAGCGTGCCGCCCTCCCCTTGGAAGACGGTGACGATCTCGTAGGACAGCTTGTTGATGTCGGCCGGCGACAGCGCCTCGAACAGCGGCTTGAACCCGTTGAACAGCACGGTCAGGTCCAGCGCCGGCCGGGTGTGCGACAGCGGGATGGTCGCACCGGGCGGGAGGGTGTCGGGGCCGCCGACGCCCTGGGTGAGCGCGATGTAGCGCTGGCCGACGAGGTTGCGGTAGCGGATCGTCGCGTCGGTGCTGTCGGTGACCTGCTGGTCCTTGGCGACCTTGAAGGTGACCAGCGCGCGGGTGCGCTCGACGACCTCGACGTCCTCGACGTTGCCCACCTTGACGCCGGCGACCCGGACGTCGTCGCCCTTGGTGACCCCGGTGGCGTCGCTGAACACGGCCTTGTACTCCTTGCTGGCCGCGAAGCTGATGTTGCCGATCGTGACCACCAGGAAGCCGGTGGCGATGGTGGTGACCAGGATGAAGATGAGCAGGCGTACGGCGTCCGCGCCGGTCTTCTTGTCGAGAAGCTTCATCGCACGCTCACCTCCGCCCCACGGGCCAGCGGTCCGAGCAGCAGGGATGCCAGGTCGGGCACGTCATCTTGGGCGACTCCCATCGCGGGCGCGGCGAACGCGTTGACGAGCGTCCGCTCGGAGGCGGTGCCGGCGTAGCCGGACGTCATGTCGAACCCGCCGTCGACGGAACTGTCGAAGCCGGGGGCACTGCGCGGCCGGAACTTGCCGTGGCCGCCGGAGACGCCGTCGTCGACCTCGTGGATCGCGGGCTGCGGGCCCGGGTTCGCCTGGGAGTGCGGCGGGTGCGGCAGCTCCGAGCAGTGCGGGCCGTTGTGGGCGGCGTACCGGGGCCGGTCCGCCGGCGAGTAGCCGGTGGGCTGGTTCGGCAGCGTCTCGAGGTTGATGTGCAGCGTGTAGCCGCGGTAGGCGGACTCCATCCGCGGCACCCAGTCGGTCATGCCGTTGAGCAGGCAGGGGTACTCCGGGGCGTACTTCGCGAACAGCGGCAGCTGGGCCTGGCCCTGCTTCGAGAGCCGGATGATGTTCGACCCGTTCTGCTCCAGGAAGTCCCGGCTCGTCGAGGAGAACGACGCCACGTCGTCG
>DASTGV010000050.1:0-7510 GCA_035718765.1 Nocardioidaceae bacterium | reverse complement strand
AGGTGGCTTTGCGGCGCTACCACCGCCTCGAGGTGGCGCAGTGGGGCCAGCTGCCCGCGCTCGTCGCGGCGGCGTCGGACCTGCTGACGGGTCCCGGCGCGCGTCCGGCGCCGAGCGCGGCGACCGACCTGCTCGACGTCGACCAGATGACCCGGGTGCTGCGTCCCGTCCTGGCCGGGCAGGCGCCGGGCCCGCAGCCCGTCGAGGTCGAGTCCGCGGCCGAGCTCGCGGCCGCCCGCGTCGGTCGCCGGGTCGTGCGCTACTCCGTGCGCGGACTCGACGGCGCCGAGACGGCGTCGCTGGTCGGCAAGAGGTTCGTCGAGCAGCGACGTGCGCGACTGCTCTACGACCACCTGGACCGGCTCAACGCGGGGCCGTTCGGCGCCGGACGGCTGCGTGTCCCGGGCCAGGTCGCCCTGCTCCCGGCGATGGGACTGGTCCTCTACCGGCACTGCGAGGGGACGCCCCTTCACCTGGTCACGACGCCGGCGGGGGTCGCGGACGGGGCCCGGCTGGCCGCCCGCTGGCTGGCGCGGCTGCACGGCTCCGACGTACGGCTCTCCCGCGGCTTCTCCCTGGCCCAGGAGGAGAAGACGACCCGGGAGTGGGCGGCGGTCATCGGGAGCCGGCACCCCTGTCTGGCCGACCAGGCCCACGCGCTCGCCGACGGCTGGGCGGCCGGGGTGCGCGCGGCGGGTGCGGTGCCCGCGGTGCCGATCCACAAGGACTTCCACCCCGGGCACGTCCTCGTGGGTGACGACGTCTACGTGATCGACCTGGACGAGGCCCGCCGCGGCGACCCGACGTTCGACGTCGCGCACTTCTGCAGCTACCTCGAGCTGCTGTCCGACGACTCGTGGGGTCCGGCCGCGCGGACCGCCTTCCTCCAGGAGTACGTCGCGGCGACCGGCTGGACCGACCCGGGTACCTACCGCTCGTTCTGCGCCTACACCTGGCTCAAGATCGCGAAGCAGTGCGCGGTCGGGAGCGGTCCGCACCGGACCGTGCCGACCGAGCGGCGTGGGCACGTGGTCCGGGCCCTGGCCAGGGGGGCGCGATGCCTGGACGGGTGATCTACATCGTGCGGAGCTGGCCGCGGCTCTCGCAGACCTTCATCGTGAACGAGGTCCTGGCCCTCGAACGCCGCGGGCTGGAGCTGTCCGTCTTCAGCCTCGTGCGGTCCGGCGAGCGCGTGGTCCAGCCGCAGGTGGCGGACGTGCGCGCGCCGGTGCACTACCTCGACGGTCCCGAGCAGCGCGGCGTCCGGGACCTCCGCCGGCAGCTGTCCTGGTTCGTCACCGCGCCCGTGCGCACCCTCCTCGCGCTGTGGTACTGCCTGCGCCGTCCCGGTCTCGCGGCCGGGTACGGCGAGTGCTCGGCGTTGCGGTGCCTGGCGCACGCGGTCCGCGTCGCGGCGGCGCTGGAGGACCTGCGCGCGGACGGTGACGAGCCGGTGCACGTGCACGCCCACTTCGCCCACGACCCCGCGCTGGTGGGGATGCTCGTGGCCAGGCTCACGGGTCTGCCCTTCACCTTCACCGCGCACGCCAGGGACCTGTTCGAGATCCCGGCCACGAGCCTGACCGCGCGGGCGCGCGCCGCGACCGCCGTGGTGACCTGCTGCCAGGTCAACGCCACCTACATCGAGTCGGTCGTGCCGCCGGAGGGTCGGCCGCCGGTGGTGGTGATCCGGCACGGCGTCGACCTGCGCCGGTTCGCCCCCGCGACCCGTGACCGCACCGGGACGACACCCGAGGTGGTGTCGGTCGGGCGGCTGGTCGAGAAGAAGGGGTTCGCCGACCTGCTCCGGGCGCTCGGTGAGGTCAAGCGGCGGGGCCGGCCGTTCCACGTCCGGCTCTTCGGCGACGGGCCGTTGCGCGAGGAGCTGCTCCGGCTGCGCGACGACCTCGGGCTGGTCGACGAGGTCGAGCTGGCCGGGGCGCAGACCGGCGACGCGGTCATCGAGGCGCTGCACGGTGCCACCGCGTTCGTGCTGACGCCCCGGGAGCTGGAGAAGGGCGACCGCGACGGGATCCCGAACGTGCTCGTGGAGGCGATGTCGTGCGGCCTGCCGGTCGTCACCACCACCGCCGGCGGCATCACCGAGCTCGTCCTGCACGACGTGAACGGGCTCCTGGTCGCGCCGGGCGACGTGCACGCCACCGCCGACGCGCTCTGCCGCCTGCTGGCCGACGTGCGGGTGCGCGCCCGTCTCGGCGAGGCGGCGCGGCGGACCGTGGAGCGCGGGTACGACACCGACGACGCGGCGCGCCGCCTCGAGGCCGTGCTGCGGGCCCGGACCTCCTCGGACCTGGAGCCGGCCCGATGAGCGCGCGCGTACGTCGTCCCGACGGCTCCGCTGCGGTAGGGCCGCTGCCGGTCCGCCCGGAGACGGACCGGTTCGCGGAGGCCCTGCGTCCCCGGCTGATGGGTCCGCGGCTCGCGGAAGCCGTCGGGGGCGCCGACGGAAGCTGTCACGTGCTGGACGCGAAGTACGAGCCCGGGGTCCGCGCGACGGTGCTCTACGAGTGCGCCGGCCGGCTGCTGCGCGGTGACCTGCTGCCGCTGCCGGACCTCGAGACCTCGCCCGTCGGGGCCGCCGGCGGCACGGTGGTGGCACCGGGGATGCGGGTCTCCGGCTTCCCGCACGACCCGGAGCTGCCGTTCCTGCCCGAGCTCGTGGACCCGGCGCGGCTGGGACCGGTGCTGGCGGAGGCCCTGGGCGCGCCCCACCGCGGCGCCCGGTGCCGCACGACGCTGCTCCGCTACCGACCGGGCAAGCGCGCCACGCTCCGGGTCACGTTCGTCGGCCGACCCGGCGGCTATGTCGCCAAGGCGTACCACGACCCGGCGAAGGCCGCCGCGGTCGCGGGGGAGGCGCCCGCCCTGTCCGGTCACGCCCAGGGGTGTGCCACGCTCCGCATCCCCCCGACGGTGGCGCACCTCCGCGAGCGCGGCCTCGTGGTCCAGCAGTGTGTCCCGGGCCTGCCCCTCGAGGCGCTCCTCGGCCGGTCCCTGTCGACGGCCGGTGGGGTCCGGGTCGCGACCGAGGCGATGTCCCGCGCCGGCCGGGCCCTGGCCGAGCTGCACGACATGCCCCCGGCCAGCAGCCGCCGACGGTCGGTCGACGCCGAGCTGGACCGCTTCGGCCGGCGAGCGGCCGGGGTCGCCGTCGTCGACCCGCGGCTCGGTGCCGCCCTCGCCGGGCTCGCCGAGCGGCTGCGGGACGCCCAGACGCGGCTGCCCGCCCCCGTCGCCGGCACCGTGCACGGCGACTGCAAGCCGAGCCAGTTCCTCCTCGACGGACCGCACGCGGTGCTGCTGGACCTGGACCACGTGGGCGTGTCGGACCAGGCCGGCGACGCGGGCACCTTCCTGGCGTCGCTGCGGCAGCTCTCGCTGCGCCCGGTCGCGAGGACGTCCGACCGGTCGGCCCGGTCCGGAGCGCTCTCGGCGCTCGCGACCGCCTTCCTCCGCTCCTACCTGGAGGCGCGGGCGGACGACGCCACGCTGCCCCGGATCCGGTGGCAGGAGGCGGTCGCGCTCGAACGCAAGGCCCTGCGCGCGTGGGCGCGCGCGCCGGGCTCCCCGATGGCAGGTCGCTTGGTGAGGGAGGCGAACACATGCCTGGACAGGTTGACGGAGACACCGTGACCCCGAACGACGCGCAGCCCCGTCCCGACCGTGCGCCGGTCAGCGACCTGCGCCGTACGCTCCGCCTCTTCCGGCGGTTCACCGGCAGCCGGAAGCCCTACGTGGCCGGCGCGCTGCTGCTGCTGGTCGAGGCGGCCACCTCCGTCTTCGAGCCGTGGCCGATCGCCTACCTGGTCGACTACCTGCAGGGAGCCAGGCCCGAGCTGCACGGCTTCGACCTGCTGGCCTCGGCGCGGCTGACGACCATCCTGGTGCTCACCGTGGCGATCGTCCTGCTCGCCGCGGCCAACAGCGCGGCCGACTCGCTGACCGAGGTCAGCATGGCCCGGGCCGGCCGGTCGCTGGGCTACAGCATCCGGGTCGCGATGTACTCCCACCTGCAGCGACTCTCGCTGGCCTACCACGACAAGCGGCGCACCGGGGACGTGCTGACCCGGGTGACGGGAGACGTGCTGGTCGTCGAGGACTTCGTGGTGAAGTCGGTCAGCAACATCGTGGGCAGCCTCATGGTCCTCGTCGGGAGCTTCCTCTTCCTGCTCTACCGGTCGTGGAACGTGGCCCTGGTCGCCCTCGTCGTGGTGCCCCTTCTCGCGGTGGTGTCGAACCACTACTCACGCGAGATCAAGTCGGCGTCCAAGACCCAGCGGGACCGCGAGGGCGACCTCGCCTCGACGACGCAGGAGATGCTCACCTCGATCCGGCTGGTGCAGAGCTACGGGCGGGGCGTGGTCGACCTCGAACGGTTCTCGGGCCAGACGGAGCGCAGCATGCACGCCTCGCTGGTGGCGGCGAACATCCAGGCGCGGTTCAGCTTCGCCATCGCCCTGCTCGAGGCGTTCGCCATCTCCACCGTCATCTGGCTGGGCGTCTGGCTGCTCGACCACGAGGCCATCACGGTCGGCACGCTCGTCCTGTTCGTCCTGCTGCTGCAGAACATGTTCAAGCCCGCGCGCAAGATCGTCAGCGAGTGGTACAAGGTCGGCAAGGTGTTCGCCAGCGTCGAGCGGATCGACGACCTGCTCGACCGGGAGGTCGTCGTCAGCGACGCGCCGGACGCGGTGCCCGCCCCGCCCCTGGAGGGCCGGCTCGCCTTCCGCCACGTCGGCTTCACGTATCCCGTCGAGCACGAGGACGGGACCAAGGGCGCCAGCCGGGCCACGGTGCTCAGAGACGTCGACTTCGAGGTCTCGCCCGGCGAGGTGGTCGCGCTGGTCGGCCCGAGCGGCGCCGGCAAGAGCACCATCGCCCAGCTCGTGCCCCGGCTGTACGACGCGGACGAGGGCGAGGTGCTCGTGGACGGGCTGCCCGTGCGGGCCCTCACGCTCGCCTCGCTCCGGGAACAGGTGTCCGTGGTCCTCCAGGACACCGTGCTCCTGAGCGGGTCGGTGGCCGAGAACATCGGCTACGGGATCGCCGACGCCGACGCCGACGACATCGAGGCGGCCGCGCGGATGGCGAACGCCCACGACTTCATCATGGCCATGCCCGACGGCTACGCCACGCAGCTCGGCGAACGCGGCTCCACCCTGTCCGGGGGACAGCGCCAGCGGCTCGCCATCGCCCGGGCGTTCATCCGCCGCGCGCCGATCCTGATCCTCGACGAGCCGACGACCGGCCTCGACCGCGAGTCGGCCGACACCGTCGTCAGCGCCCTGCGCAGCCTGATGAGCGGTGCGACCACGATCGTCATCTCGCACGACCCCGCGCTGGTCCGCTGCGCGGACCGGGTCCTGGTGGTCTCCGACGGCCGGGTCGTCCAGCAGAAGACCCCCGACGAGCCGGCCGGCTCGGGCGGCGAGGTGGTCGCGCTGCGCCCGCACCGGCCGGTCCTCACCTCCGTCCCGGGCGGAGGCGCGCCCCGCCTCGGCAGGCACGCGGACCTGCGGGGCGTCCGGGACAACGAGCGGGCGACCACCCCGGAGGGGACCGGGGACGCCCTGCTCGCCCCGCTGGTCCACCGGCTGCCGGGCGTCGCGTCCGCGATCGACGTCGACCTCGTCGCCGACCAGGTGCAGCGTCATCTGCTGCGGGACGGCGGGCAGGTCGACCGGGTCGCCGCCTCCAAGCACTGGGTGAGCGCCGACGGGACCTTCGGGCTGCGCTACCAGGTGACGGTCCGCGACGGCGACGAGCCCCGGGAGCTCCAGGTCGGTGGACGGGTGCACCGCGACACGGCCTCCGCCCAGGCGTCCCTCCGCCCGCTCGTCCCGTCCCGGGCGGACCCGTGGCGCCGGTCGACCGCGGTCGTCGGGGAGGCGCCGCTCGCGCTGACCGGCTTCCCGGTGGACGCCGGGCTGCCCACGCTCTGGCGGGCCATGGACCCGGGGGCCCTGCGGGGCATCTCGGCCGGACCCCCGGCCGACGTACCGCCCGTGGTCGAGGTGGCCCACCACCCGCGGGAGGGCGCCTGCGTGCTGCGCTACCGGTTCCCGCAGGACGCCACCCTCCCGTCCGGTCGGCCGTGGGGCGTGCTGTACGGGAAGGTGTACGCCGACGACACGGGGCAGCGGGTCGACGGGTACCTCCGGGCGCTCGCGCGGGACCGGCTCGGGCGCACGTCCCTGCAGGCGGCGCGGTTCCCGACCCCCGTGGCCTACGTGGCCGGCTCGCGGCTCCTCGTCACCGAGGAGCTGGCCGGGGAGGCGCGGGTGCCCCGGTTGGTGACGGCCGCGCGGGGGACGGGTGAGAGCGCGGCGACGGCCGGGACCCTGCTGCGGATCGCGGTCCGGAAGTCGGGCCAGGCGCTCGCCGCGCTCCACTCGGGCGACGTGCCCGAGGCGCCGGTCCGCTTCCCCGCCGACGAGCTGGCCGCTGTGAAGCGGGACCTCGCCGTCGTCGCCGGCCTCTGGCCCGACGTGGCCGCGAGGGTCGCCCGCTGTCTCGACGGGCCGGCGGGGGTCGTGCCGCACGCGCCCGAGCTGGTGCTGTCCCACGGCGACTTCACCCCGTCGCAGGTGCTCCTGCTCGACGGCCGGGCCCCGGCCGTGCTCGACCTGGACACGCTGTGCTGGGCCGACCCGGCCCAGGACCTCGGCCGCTACCTCGCCCAGGTCGTGCTGCTGACGGCGAAGGCCGGGGACCCGGCGCCCGGCGACACGGTCGAGTGCCTGGCCGAGGAGCTGGTCGGCGGGTACGTCGAGGCCTCCGCCCGCCCGGACTTCGAGACGCCGGCGCCCGATCGCATCGCGTTCTTCATGAGCACGTCGCTCGCCCGCGCCGCCCTGAACTCGTGCCGCCAGCTCAAGGGCTACCGCCTGGAGCTCGCGCTGTCCCTGCTCGAGAACATCTACCGGAGGGGTTGACCGTGACCACCACCTACGACGCAACGACGATCGTCGCCTCGCTCTCCGCCTTCGGGGAGCTGCCCGACTGGCTGGCCGCAGGCATGGACCCACCACGGGTCCGGGACGCCCTGGAGCGGCACGTCCCTGAGCTCCACGACGGGCGGCTCCGGCTGCTGGCCTGCACGCCGGACCGGTTGCGCGCGAAGGGCGACGAGTGGCTGGCGCGGTACACCCTGAGCGTCGCAGCGCCGGGGGACGAGCCCCGGGACGTCGTCCTCGTGGGCAACCTGTGGCCGCCCGGGACGCCGTCCTCGGACCCGGCGGGAGACGAGTCGGGTGCCGTCGCCTTCGGGCAGCCCGGCTGGTGGTGCTCCCTCCCCGAGCCGCGGCTGGACCTCCGGCTGCAGACCTCGGACGACGCGCTGCCCGCTCTGCCGCGGCTGGTCGACCCGGTCGAGGCGGCCCGGTTGCTCCAGCCGGTCCTGCGGGAGGCCGGCTACGTGGACGCCACGATCACCTCCTGCGACCCGGTCGTCGTGCGGTACAAGCCGGGCAGCCGCTGCACCGTGGTC
>DASTGV010000049.1:0-7149 GCA_035718765.1 Nocardioidaceae bacterium | reverse complement strand
GCTGCTCTCGGGGGCCGACGGGGCGCTGCTTGCGGTGTCGCTCGACTTCGTGTCGGCGGAGGAGTCGCTCCCCGCGCAAGCCGCCGTCATGGTCAGCGCGGACACGACGGCCGTCGCGGCCGCGAACCTCTTCATGGTTCGCATGGTGCTGTCCCTCTCGGTTGGCTTCGGCGTGATTGCCTTTGTGTACAAGGGATTCGGCGCCTCGCCGGTGACGGATTGGTCGGAGCGGAGGTTTCCTCAGCTCGCGGTCACGTTGACGCTGTGCCAGCCCGTCGAGCCGTTGGGTGCGATGGGCGTGCGCCGGTCCGTCTGCGTGGAGCCGGTGCTGTCGGTGGCCCGGACCTCGATCTGGTGGTTGCCGGACTCCGCGTCCCACATCCACACCCACTGGCGCCAGGTGTCGATGTTGTCCTCGTCGGCGAGCCGCGCCTCCTGCCACGGGCCGCCGTCGACGCGGACCTCGACCTTCTCGATGCCGCGGTCCTGCGCCCAGGCGACGCCCGCGACCGGCACCTGCGTGCCCGCCTTCACCTGCGCGAACGACCTCGGTACGTCGATCCGCGAGGACGTCTTGATCGGGGCCCGCACGGAGTACCCGCGCGTCGACCAGTACGCCTTGAAGTCGGCGAACCGGGTCACCTCGAGGTCGACCAGCCACTTGGTGGCCGACACGTAGCCGTACAGCCCCGGCACCACCATCCGGACCGGGAAGCCGTGCGCCAGCGGCAGCGGCTCCCCGTTCATGCCGACGGCGACGAGCGCGTCGCGGTTCGGGTCGGTCAGCGCCGTGAGCGGGGTGCCGATCGTCATGTCGTCGGCACTCGTGGACCTCACCGCGTCGGCGCCGCTGCGCACGCCGGCCTCCTCGAGGAGGTCCCGCACCGGGATGCCGAGCCAGGTGGCGTTGCCGGCGTACCTGCCGCCGACGGGGTTGGAGACGCAGGTCAGCGTGATCCGCCGCTCGAGCATCCGTCGCGAGAGCAGGTCCTCGAAGGAGAGCTCGACCTCCTTCTCCACCATCCCGTGGATGCGCAGCGTGTAGGTGTCGATCGGCACGTCCGGCACCCGCAGCGCGGTGTCGACGCGGTAGAACTCCTGGTTCGACGTGAGGTACGGCGTGATCCCGGGGACCTCGAGGCTGGTGCCGGACGCCAGCGCGGGGGCCGGCGTCACCGGCCGCGGCAGCGACACGTCGGCACGCTGCGCGGCGGCCGCCGAGCCGCCGAAGACCTGGCGGACCGCGCCGCCGGCGACCACGACCGCGCCGGTGGCGGCCGCGGCCTGCAGGAACGCGCGCCGGTCGAAGGACGCCGGCAGGTCGTCGCCGTCGACGTGCGCGGGCACCACCTCGCGGACCAGGATCCGCGGCTTGCCCTGCTCGACGGTCTCCACCTTCTCGACGCGGGCCGGTCGGGGTGCCTCGTGGGCCCGGCCGGAGGAGGCTGCGGACCCCTCGCTCCCCATGGGTGCGGGTGTCGCGTCCGCGGACCCCGCGGGGGTCGACGGACGCGCGGGCCGGCGAAGGGTCCGCAGCAGCAGGAGGAGCGCCGGCGCCCCCACGGCCACGAGGGCCAGCGCGGGCAGCAGGCGCAGGACCGGTGCCCCGGTCGCGGTGCGGTCCGTCAGGCCGGCGACGGTGGCGACGGCGCTGAGCACCAGGAACGCCCCCAGGGCGACCAGGGGCCGGCGTACCCCGACCACACCGGCCAGCGCCGCGAGCACGGCGACGGTGACGAGCACCCCGGCGACCAGGACCGGCTTGTCGTGCTCGCCGAAGGTCCGGATCGCGAGCTCCTTGAGCGGACGCGGGGTCGCGTCGACGGCCCGGTTGCCGACCGCCAGGAGCGGGGAGGTGACCCCCGTCAGCAGGGCGGCGACCGCCTCGGAGGCGGCCACGGCGGCCGCACCGGCGAGCAGGCCGGCGGCACCGCCCAGGAGCCGGCGGTGGCGCGGGGCACCGGGGGCGCGGCCGCGGTGTCCCGTCGTGGGCTGCGTGGTGGTGGCCATGCAGGAGGTTCGGCACCGACCGCCCGCGGGATGGGGTCCGGTCCGTCCGGAAATGCGACCCGGCGGTTGACTGGACGGGCGAGACTGGGGGTACACCTCGGCCAGGGAGCAGCACCGGGAGCCCGGCTGACGGGGGTGACCGTGGGGAGGGACGGGATGCGACGACCAGTCGCCGGGGCGCGCGTGCGTGCATCCGCCGCCGCGACGGTGCTGGCCCTGCTCGCGCTCGCGGTGACCTCCTGCGCGGGCGGCGCGGACAGCATCCAGCGCACGGGTGCCCGCACCGGCGCGAGCACGTCCGGGACCCCGACGGTCGACCCGTCCGGCTCGTCGACCGCGGCCGAGGATCCCTCGGCGTACGCCGTGCCGGACCCGGGCCACCTGCGGACGCCGCTTTACACCCCCGACCTGCTGCTGACCAGCAGCAGGCCCATCCCCGCCTCGGTGCGCGCCGCGGTGGCCCGGGTCCGCGGGGTGCGGGCGGTGATGCCGCTCTCGCTGGCCTCGCTGTCCGCGAACGGGCGGACCCTGACCATCGCGGCGGCCGACCCGGCGCAGTTCCGCCGGTTCACCGCCTACGCCTCGGCCCGCTCCGACGCGGTCTGGAAGCGCGTTGCCGGGGGCGAGATCGCGGTCGACCCCGGGCTGCCCGCGCGGCTGGAGGAGCCGAAGGGCTACCTCCGTCTCGGCACCTCCGGCGACGCGCCACAGGTGCACATCGGCGCCTACGCCCCGCTGGTCAAGCAGATCTCGGCCGTCGTGAACGACAAGCGCGGCGAGCAGCTCGGGATGCCCCGGGGCAACGCGCTGCTCGTGTCGACCGGCACCTTCACGCCGTCCGCCGTCACCCCGCGGCTGAAGAAGGTCGTCGGCCGCGGGCTGACGATGCAGACCCTGGCGCTGGAGTTCACGACCCAGGTGCAGACCGCCGTGCTGTCCGGCAGCTCGGTGACCAGCCGCGTGGGCACCTTCACCTACACGCCGCACCCCGACGGGACGGTCACGCCGGACGCGGGCTGGGTGCGCAGCTACATCCGCACCGAGCAGGTGCCGATCCTCGGCGCCGTCACCTGCAACAAGGGGATGATCCCCCAGCTGCGGGCCGCGCTCAGCGAGGTGGTGGACCGAGGGCTGGCGGACAAGATCCATCCCGGTGAGTACGCCGGGTGCTACTACCCGCGCTACATCGCGAACGACCCGGCCAAGGGGCTGTCACTGCACTCCTGGGGGATCGCGGTCGACCTGAACGTGCCCGGGAACCAGCGCGGGACCGTCGGGGAGATGGACCGGCAGGTCGTGGCGATCTTCAAGAAGTGGGGGTTCGCGTGGGGCGGGGACTGGAACTACACGGACCCGATGCACTTCGAGATGGCTTCTGTGGTCAACGTTCGCTGACGCGCACACCTGGTCCTGCCGCTGGCTTCGGTCGCCTGCCCACCCGTCCCCCGGCGCGCTCCCCGAACCGGCAGCGGCGGGGACACCCGCTCGCTTCGCTTCGCCCGCCAGACCCGAGCCCCAGCCCCGCCGCTGCCGGCTCGGTCCGCGCGCCTCGTGCCGCCCACCAGCCGGCGCCCTGCCGGCGCCGACGCTGCCGGGCTCCTCTACGCCTGGTTGTGGTGGTCGACGACCTGGCGGGCGACCTCGGCGAGCTTGATGTTCATGTCCTGGGAGGCCTTGCGGAGCATGCTGAAGGCCTCGTCGTCGGTGATCTTGTGGAAGGCCATCAGCAGGCCGACGGCCTTGCCGATCTCGCGGTTGCTGGCCAGCCCGGCCCGCAGGGTCTGGGCGGCCTCGCGCTCGTGGGCGGCCATCAGCGCGACGGTGACGAAGGACGCGAGCACGATGCCCTGGTCGACCGAGGCGGTGTCCAGGCCGCCCGGGCGGTCGCTGAAGAGGTTGAGCGCGCCGGTCTTGCGGTCACCGACCAGCAGCCGGAAGCCGGCCATCCCGCGGACCGGGGTGGTCTCCAGGACCCGGGCGGCCAGCCGGGGCCACGGGGAGCCGTCCAGCAGGTCGGCGTCGTGGAAGACCGAGCTGTCCTCGATGGCGTCCAGGCAGGGACCCTCGCCGAGCTCGCGCTCGTAGGTGTCGATCAGCTCGGCGACGTCGTCGCTGGCGGCCGCGGTCACGAAGCGGTCCTCGCCGGTGCGCAGCATCAGGCTGGCGTGGTCACAGCCGTCGACCAGCCGGGGCGCCGCCTCCACGACGGCCTGGTAGACCGCGGTGAAGTCGTCACTGGCGTAGATCATCGTCGCCAGCGACTGGAACACCCCCGCGATCGCCGCGTCGGTGCCGGGTAGAGGCTGAAGCTCGTCGCTCATCTTCTCCGCGCTGTCCTTCGATCCTGTGGGCCGCCCTGTCCCCTCAAGACGCCGCGCCATTCTGCCACGGGCCGGGCGGGACCCGGCCGGATCGCGACCACCGGCTTCGGCATACTCGTGCGCGCCCACCCCGCCCCGAGCCCCAGGAGTGCCCATGCGTTCGGTCCAGGTCGTCTCACCCGAGGGGCCGTCCGGAGTCCGGGTCACCGACGCGCCGGAGCCGGTGCGCGGCGACGGCGAGGTGCTGGTCGAGGTGCACGCGCTCGGCGTGAGCTGGCCGGACCTCCTGCTGAGCCGTGGGGAGTACCAGCTCAAGCCGGAGACCCCCTTCCAGCTCGGCGTCGACTTCGCCGGCGTCGTCCGGGAGGCGCCGGACGGGTCCGGCCACGCGCCCGGTGACCGGGTCGCCTGCTGCCTGCCGTACGGCGGCGGTGCGGACCTCGTGGCGGTGCACGCCGACGCGGTGTTCCCGCTGCCGGACGCGGTGTCGTTCGAGAAGGCGGCGGCGCTGCCGATGAACTACCTCACCGCGCAGTTCGCGCTGGCCACCCGCGCCCAGCTGCGGGCGGGCGAGACCGTGCTCGTGCACGGGGCGGCCGGCGGGGTGGGCACGGCGACGCTCCAGGTCGCCAAGGGGTACGGCGCGCGCACGGTCGCCGTGGTGTCCACGCCGGAGAAGGCCGACTTCGTCCGGGCGCTCGGCGCCGACGAGGCGGTGCTCGTGGACGGGTTCCTCGGGGCGGTCAAGGAGCTGACCGGCGGCCGCGGCGTGGACGTCGTGGTCGACGTCGTGGGCGCCGACCTGATGACCGACTCGCTGCGCAGCCTGGGGCCGCTGGGCCGGCTGCTCGTGGTCGGCTTCACCGGCGGCGCGATCCCCGAGGTCAGGGTCAACCGGCTGCTGCTGAACAACATCGACGTGCGCGGCGTCGGCTGGGGCGCCTACGCGATGGTGCGTCCCGGCTTCATGCGGCAGCAGTGGGAGGCGCTGCTGCCGATGCTGGCCTCCGGTGTGGTGGACCCGCCGGTCGCGACGACCTACCCGGTCGAGGACGTGTCCCGGGCGCTCACCGACCTGGCCGAGCGCCGGGTGCTCGGCAAGACGGTGCTGACGCTGCGCTGAGCCGCAGCCCTGGCGGACACGTTCGCCCGCTGTTTTCCGGTGACCGGACGCCCGCGGGGCGCGGCTGTACTCTGGCGCGCGTGACGATTCTCGATGACGCCCGCGCGGGCATGGACCCCGACATCCGGCCCCAGGACGACCTGTTCCGGCACGTGAACGGCCGCTGGCTCGACACCACCGACATCCCCGCGGACCGCTCCGCCTGGGGCGCGTTCGCCAGCCTGGCCGAGGAGTCCGAGGCCCGGGTCAAGGCGATCATCGAGGAGCTGGCCGACGGCGCCCACGAGCCCGGCTCCAACGCCCAGAAGATCGGTGACCTGTTCACCAGCTTCATGGACGAGGAGCGCATCGAGGCGCTCGGCGCCGAGCCGGTCCGCGCGGACCTCGAGCAGGTCCGGGCGCTCACCGACCTGAGCGCGCTCGTCGAGTTCGTCGGCGGCCTCGAGCGGCGTGGCGGCGGCGGGTTCTTCGGCGCCTACGTCAACACCGACGACCGCAACGCGGACCGGTACCTCCTGAACATCCTCCAGGGCGGCACCGGGCTCCCCGACGAGTCCTACTACCGCGAGGACAAGTTCGCCGACATCCGGGCCGCCTACCTCGGGCACATGGGCAAGGTGTTCGCGCTCGCCGGCTGGGCCGAGCCCGAGCGGGCCGCCCAGCAGGTGCTCGACGTGGAGACCCGGCTGGCCCAGGGCCACTGGGAGCGCGCCGAGACCCGCGACGTCATCAAGGCCTACAACCTCACCACCCGCGAGGAGCTCCAGGCTCTGGTCCCGTCGCTGCCGCTGGACGTGTGGGCGCGGGCGCTCGGCGCGAGCGACACCGTCCTCGCCGAGACGATCGTCCGGCAGCCGTCCTACCTCCCGCACCTGTCCAAGGCCCTCGACGAGGTCCCGCTCGAGGACTGGAAGGCCTGGGTCGCCGCCCGCGTGATCCGGTCCGCGTCGCCGTACCTCTCCAGCGACTTCGTCGACGAGAACTTCGAGTTCTACGGCCGCACCCTCAACGGCACCCCCGAGCTGCGGGCCCGCTGGAAGCGCGGCGTCTCGTTCGTGGAGGGCTCGATCGGCGAGGCCGTCGGCGAGCAGTACGTCGCCCGGCACTTCCCGCCGCGGGCCAAGGAGATGATGGTCGACCTGGTCGCGAACCTCCTCGAGGCCTACCGCCGCAACATCGAGGCGCTCGACTGGATGACCGAGGAGACCAAGCAGCGGGCCTACCGCAAGCTGGAGACCTTCCGGCCGAAGATCGGCTACCCCGACGAGTTCCGCGACTACTCCAAGCTCGAGGTCAGCGCCGACGACCTGCTCGGCAACGTGCGCGCCGTCGCCGCCTTCGAGAACGACCGCGAGCTCGGCAAGATCGGCGGCCCCGTCGACCGCGACGAGTGGTTCATGCTGCCGCAGCACGTGAACGCCTACTACAACCCCGGCATGAACGAGATCTGCTTCCCCGCCGGCATCCTGCAGGCGCCGTTCTTCGACGCCGACGCCGAGGCGGCCGAGAACTACGGCGGCATCGGCGCGGTCATCGGCCACGAGGTCGGCCACGGCTTCGACGACCAGGGCTCGCAGTACGACGAGCGCGGCAACATGGAGAACTGGTGGACCGCCGAGGACC
Source organism: Nocardioidaceae bacterium (assembly GCA_035718765.1). Taxonomy (GTDB): domain Bacteria; phylum Actinomycetota; class Actinomycetes; order Propionibacteriales; family Nocardioidaceae; genus Nocardioides_B. The sequence continues at coordinate 72 of DASTGV010000049.1, read as the reverse complement.
GCGAGGCGTTCCAGGAGCGGGCCGACAAGCTGATCAAGCAGTACGACGGGTTCGAGCCCGCCGAGCTGCCGG
>DASTGV010000048.1:0-3383 GCA_035718765.1 Nocardioidaceae bacterium | reverse complement strand
AAGGCTGGTCAGCCGGAAGCCCCACCCGGCCAGCAGGCCCACCCAGTCGCCCAGCGTCCGGTGGTGCTCGGCGTAGGTCACCACACCGGCGTCGTCCTGCTCGACGTAGGGCGTGCGGTCCCAGTACGAGCTGGTCACCAGCAGCCCCGCACTGGTGGGGTCGTCCGGCATCGTCCAGCGCACCGGGTGCGTCACCGAGAACGCGAACGTGCCGCCGGGACGCAGCACCCGCGCGGTCTCCGCGACGGCCCGCCCCGCGTCGTACACGAACTGCAGCGCGCCGAAGGCGGAGAACACCACGTCGAACGACGCGTCGGCGAACGGCAGCGCCGTGGCCGTGCCCGCGACGACCGGGACCCGCACCCCGGTCTCCTCGTCGATGCGGCGGGCGTGCCGGAGCTGGCGCTCCGAGAGGTCGAGGCCGACCGAGCGAGCGCCCTGCGTGCGCAGCCAGCGCGCGCACTGCGCCGCGCCGCAGCCGACCTCGAGCACGTCGCGGCCGGTGACGTCGCCGAGCACCCGCGCGTCCGCCTCGTCGACGCCCTCCGGGCACCACACGAACCCGATGTCGCGCAGGAAGGTGCCGTGGGTGGCCTGGTACTCGTCGGCGTACGCGTCCCAGTCCCGCCGGTTGGCCCGCTGTGTCTCCGCCTCCGACACCGTACGACGGGCGGGGTGCACGCCCCCGGGCAGGTCGCTCAAGGCTGCCGCCGCGGCCTCATTCTCGAGACATCCCCTACGCCTCGAGGGCGGGCCGGCGCCGGCCGCCGGGGATCCGGTTCGCGAGGTCGGACAGCGGCCCCACGGCCCGGTTGAGGGTGTCGACGGACTCGTGCAGGTCGGGGATCAGCGCCAGCAGCTCGGCGATCCGGGGCTGCATCCGCTCGAGGGTCTCGCCGAGGGCCACGAGCTGGTCGAGGGTGCCCCCGTCGGCGGTGAGCTTCTCGACGAACCCGTCCTCGGACAGCAGCGTGTCCAGCAGGCCGCCCTTCTCGAGCAGCCGGTCCAGCACCCCGCCGCGGGCGGTGATCCGGTCCAGGGCCCCTTCGCTGGACAGCAGCCGCTCCAGGGGGCCGTCGTCCGCCACCAGCCGGTCGAGCGCGCCGCCCTCCTCGAGGAGCCGGTCGACCGCCCCACCGGGCGCCAGCACCCGGTAGAGCGGGCCGTCGGCGGCGAGCAGCCGGTCGACGGTGCCGCCCGGCGCGAGCGCCCGGCCCAGCGGACGGGTCGGGTCCAGCACGGCGGTGACGGTGTTGACCAGGTGCATGGGGCCGCGCGGGTCGGACAGGGCCCGGTCGAGCCGCTCGACGGCGCCGCCCTCGCCGATCAGGAGTATCAGCCGGTCGGCGTACCCGTCGGGCCGGCGCACCGGGCCGTCGGGGGCGACGAGCTGGCCGAGCGCGAGCGTGGTGTTGGCGGCCGCGACGGTGAGCCGGACCGGCAGCGTGACCAGGTCGAGGAGGGCCATGGGCCGACGATAGCCGGATGGGAGCATCGGGTCCGTGGACGCGTTCGGACTCGAGCCCCTGGCGGGCGGGCACAGTGGGGAGACGTTCCTGGCGGACGCGGCGGGGGAGCGCACCGTGGTGCGGGTCTACGGCCCGCGCAGCGCCGCGCGCGGACCCGAGGCGCCGCGGGTGGACGCCGCCGTGCTGGCGCTGGTGCGCGGGCTGCTGCCGGTCCCGGAGGTCCTGGAGGTCCGCCGCGCGGACCCGGGCGCCGGGTCGCCCGGGCTGCTCGTGACCTCGTTCCTGCCCGGCACCCGCCTCGACCTGCTGCTACCCGGGCTCGACGAGCAGGGACGCGCCCGGGTGGGTCACCAGGTCGGGGAGGTCGTGGCCCGGCTCGCGCAGATGCCGATGCCGCGGCCCGGCCTGTTCGTCGACGGGGACCTCCGCACCGAGCCGCTGCCGGGCGGGGACCTGGCGACGTTCGCGGAGCAGCGCCGCCCCGGGACCGCGCTGGCGCTGTGGCCCGAGCACGAGTGGGACGCGCTGCTGGCGGTCGCCGACCGTGCCCAGGAGCTGCTCGACCGGGTCGCCCGCACCTGCCTCGTGCACAGCGACCTCAACCCCAAGAACCTGCTGGTCGACCCGGACACCCTCGAGGTCACGGGCGTGCTGGACTGGGAGTTCGCGCACGCCGGCGGGCCCGCGACGGATCTCGGCAACCTGCTCCGGTTCGACCGCGACCCGGCGTTCGCGGACGCGGTCCTGGAGGTCTGTGCCACCCGGGTGCCCGACGCCGGCGACGACGTCCTGGACCGGGCGCGGGCCGCGGACCTCTACGCCCTGGTGGACCTCGCGGCCCGGCGCGGGGAGAACCCGGTCACCGAGCGGGCGCACGACCTGCTCCGAGCGGTGGCGTCGAGCGGGGACCTGCACGCCGTACCCTGACGCGGTCCCGGCGCCGCGCGGGTTGGACTCAGGCCTGCGACCTTGCGTATTCTGTGGGGTGCGCAGGAGTCTGCCGGAGTCTCAGACGTAGCAGGTTCTCGCTCGCTATCACGTCGATGGTCGCACCGATCGTCGGCACGCAGCGCCGCAGTGCAGTTACTGGGCACCCACTGGTAGTGAAAACGGGCTTCCCGCGCGTCCGCACAACTCCATCCATCCTGAGGAACCAACTCCCTTATGACGATCACCCCCACCCTCTCGGACGCACCGCAGGTCGCGGTCAACGACATCGGGTCCGAAGAGGACTTCCTCGCCGCCATCGACGCGACCATCAAGTACTTCAACGACGGCGACATCGTTGAAGGAACCATCGTCAAGGTCGACCGCGACGAGGTCCTGCTCGACATCGGCTACAAGACCGAGGGCGTCATCCCCTCGCGTGAGCTCTCGATCAAGCACGACGTCGACCCGTCCGAGGTCGTCACCGTCGGCGACAAGGTCGAGGCCCTCGTCCTCCAGAAGGAGGACAAGGAAGGCCGCCTGATCCTCTCCAAGAAGCGCGCCCAGTACGAGCGCGCCTGGGGCACCATCGAGCAGGTCAAGGAGGAGGACGGCGTCGTCACCGGCACCGTCATCGAGGTCGTCAAGGGTGGCCTCATCCTGGACATCGGCCTGCGCGGCTTCCTGCCCGCGTCGCTGGTCGAGATGCGGCGCGTCCGCGACCTCCAGCCGTACGTCGGCAAGGAGCTCGAGGCGAAGATCATCGAGCTCGACAAGAACCGCAACAACGTCGTGCTGTCGCGTCGTGCGTGGCTCGAGCAGACCCAGTCCGAGGTGCGTCAGGGCTTCCTCACGCAGCTCCAGAAGGGCCAGATCCGCAAGGGCGTCGTCTCCTCGATCGTCAACTTCGGTGCGTTCGTGGACCTCGGCGGCGTCGACGGCCTGGTGCACGTCTCCGAGCTGTCCTGGAAGCACATCGACCACCCG
>DASTGV010000047.1:0-6424 GCA_035718765.1 Nocardioidaceae bacterium | reverse complement strand
GGCGGGCTGCGGCGCGACGTCGCCCGGCTCGAGGCCGAGAACTCCCAGCTCAGGGGCGAGCTCGCAGGGGTCTCGGTCGACCGCAACCGCGCAGCCGAGCTCGACGGGCTGCTGGCCACCTCGAGGAGCACCGGCTACGCGCTGGTGCCGGCCCGGGTCGTGGCGATGGGCCCCGCGCAGTCGTTCAGCCGCACCGTCACCATCGACGCCGGCACCCGCGCCGGGATCCGGCCGGACATGACCGTGCTGAACAACGACGGCCTGGTCGGCCGGGTGGTCCGCGCCGACCGCTCGACCGCCACCGTGCTGCTGCTCGTCGACCAGGACTCGGTCGTCGGCGGCCGGCTCGGCTCGAGCATGGAGGTCGGCCTGCTCCGCGGCCGCGGCACCGTCGGCGGCGACGAGCGGCTCGACCTGGACCTCGTGGACCCGTCCGCGACCGTGAACCGGGACGACGTGCTGGTGACCTGGGGCAGCAAGAAGGGCGCGCCGTACGTCGCGGGCGTGCCGATCGGCCGGGTCACCGCCGTCGCCAGCACGCCCCGGCAGCAGTCGGTGCAGGCGGTCATCTCGCCCTACGTCGACTTCACCTCGCTGGACCTGGTCGGCGTCGTCGTCGACCGGGACACCAAGAGCGACCGCGCCGTGATCCGGGCCGGCTCGACCTCCACCGCCTCGGGAGAGGGTTCCCACTGATGTCCGCGCTGCGCGCCCTCCTCCTCACCGGCGTCCTGCTGCTCGCCGTCGTCCTCCAGGTCTCGGTGTTCTCCGGCCTGTCCTTCGACGGGGTGGTGCCGAACCTCGCCCTGCTCGTGGTGGTCGCCGCCGCGCTGGTCCGCGGACCGGAGTTCGCGGCCGTGCTCGGCTTCCTCGGCGGCCTCGCGATCGACCTGGCGCCGCCGACCCACCACGTCGCCGGCCGCTGGGCGCTGGCGCTGGTCGTGGTCGGCTACCTCGCCGGCCGGGTCCGCCAGGACGCCGGCTCCTCCGCGATCGGAGCCGTCGTCACCGTGGCCGCCTGCTCGTTCGTGGGCACGTCGCTGTTCGCGCTGAGCGGGATGCTGCTGCACGACCCGGCGATCCCGGTGGGCGAGGCGCTCAAGGTCATCCCGGTCGCGGTGCTCTACGACGTGCTGGTCACGCCGTTCGTGCTGCCGCTGGTGATGCGGCTGTTCCGCCGGCTGCAGCCGCACCAGGTCGCGTTCTGATGGCACGCAAGCCCCGGCTGCGCACCTCCAGCGCCACCAAGGGCCGGCTGCGCCTGGTCGTCGTGCAGGCGCTGGTGCTGTCGCTGTTCGTGACCCTGTTCGCCCGGCTCTGGTACATGCAGGTGCTGGGCGGGGAGGCCTACCAGGCGCAGGCCGCCGAGCAGTCGATCCGGGAGCTCGTGGTGCAGCCCGCGCGCGGCCTGATCGTCGACGACATGGGCCGCCCGCTGGTCGCCAACCGCACGTCGTGGGTGGTCAGCCTGGACCGGACCATGCTGCACAAGATGAGCGACGACCAGCAGGCCACCCTGCTGGCCCGGCTGTCCAAGGCCGTGGACGTCCCGGTGAAGAAGATCGAGGCGCGCACGCTGCTGTGCGGCGAGCCCGGCTCGGTGGCGGGCACCTGCTGGAACGGCTCGCCCTACCAGCCCGTGCCGGTGGCCGAGGACGTCCGGCAGCAGGTCGCGGTCTCGATCATGGAGCAGCAGGAGGACTTCCCGGCGGTGCTGGTGGAGTCCCAGAACGTGCGCGCCTACCCGTCGCCGTACGGCATCAACGCCGCCCACGTCCTGGGCTACCTGAGCCCGATCACCGAGGCCGAGCTCGACGAGGCCAAGGCGCAGCACGACACCTCGGTGCACGGCGCGTCCGTCGTCGGCCGGGCCGGCCTGGAGAAGGAGTACGACAAGTACCTCCGCGGCCGGCCGGGCTACAAGCGGGTCGCGGTCGACTCGATGGGCCGGGTGCTCGGGGACTCCGGCGAGGTGCAGGGCAAGGCCGGCGACACCCTGGTCACCTCGATCGACGCCCGGGTGCAGGCCGTCGTGGAGCAGCAGCTCGAGCAGACGATCAAGACCGCGCGCAGGACCTACGACAAGGTCACGCACAAGAACTACGTGGCCGACTCCGGTGCCGTCGTGGTGATGGACGCCAAGAACGGCCGGGTCGTCGCGATGGCCGGCGCCCCGACGTACAACCCGAAGGTGTGGGTCGGCGGCATCACCTCCAAGCAGCTGAGCCGGCTCTACTCCGCCAAGGCCGACAACCCGCTGCTGTTCCGCGCCACGCAGGGGCAGTTCGCGCCCGGCTCGACGTGGAAGCCGATCATGACGACCGGCGCGCTGAACAACGGCTTCAGCCCGAGCACCCGGCTGGACTGCTCGTCGGGCTTCCAGGTCGGCAACCGGTGGTTCAAGAACTACGAGTCCGCGTCCTACGGGTCGATCGGCTTCGACCGGGCGCTGCAGATCTCCTGCGACACGTTCTTCTACCGGGTCGGCTACCGGTTCTGGCAGAGGTACGGCACCGACGAGGGCGACGTGAACGCCAAGGACCCGCTGGTGAAGACCGCGAAGCTCTACGGCTTCGGCAAGCCCACCGGCATCGACCTCCCGGGCGAGGCCAGCGGCCGGATCGCCGACCGGCACTGGAAGCGGGCCTACTGGGAGGCCAACAAGAGCTACTACTGCAAGATCGGCAAGAAGCCCGGCAACGACTTCCTGCACGTGTTCGCGCGCGAGTTCTGCGTCGACGGCTACGCCTACCGCGCCGGCGACGCCGTCAACTACGTGATCGGGCAGGGCGACACGCTGGTCACCCCGCTGCAGTCGGCCCGCGCCTACGCCGCGCTCTCCAACGGCGGCACGCTCTACGAGCCGCGGGTGGCGAAGGCCATCGTCGGCCCGAACGGCAAGGTGATCCGCACGATCAAGCCGGCCAAGGTGGGCCGGGTCAAGCTCTCCCGCAAGTCCCTGAGGTACGTCGACCAGGCGCTCCTCGGCACCGCCAGGACCGGCACCACGGCCTGGAAGTTCATCGACTTCCCGCTCGACAAGGTGCACATCCGCTCCAAGACCGGCTCGGCGGAGGTGCACGGCAAGCAGAGCACGTCCTGGGTCGCGTCGTACGACAAGAACTACGTGGTGCTGATGATGGTCACCCAGGGCGGCACCGGCTCGGGCACCTCCGGGCCGGCGGTCCGCAAGATCTGGGAGGCGCTCTACGGCGTCAAGGGCATGAAGGTCGACACCGCGAAGGCGGCGCTGCCGGGCGCCCGCACGCCGCTCGGCCTCCCGGTGTTCGCCCGGGACGGCGAGATCCTGCCGCCGGTGGCCCGCCCCAGCACGACGAAGGGGAAGAAACGATGAGCGTCGTCGCCGTACGCCCGCGGTCGCCGCGTCCGCAGCGGCAGACCCTGGCCGGCACCACCACCCGGGTGAAGGCCGCCCGGCTCGACTGGGTGCTGATGCTCGCCGCCGGCGCCCTGCTCGCGATCGGTGCGCTGCTGGTGTGGTCGGCCACGTCCACCCGCGACGACCTGACCGCCGGTGACCCCAACAGCTACTTCAAGAAGCAGCTGGTCAACATCGCGATCGGGGTCGTGCTCGGGGTCATGGTCGCGGCCACCGACCACCGGTGGGTGCGCATCCTCGCCCCGCTGGTGTACGTCGCGTCGGTCATCGGCCTGGTGCTGGTGCTGGTGATGGGCTCCACGATCAACGGCTCCCGCTCGTGGATCCAGCTGGGCGGGCTGTCCGTGCAGCCGGCCGAGTTCGCCAAGCTCGCCGTGGTCATCGGCATGGCCCTGCTCGTGGCCGAGCGGACCGAAGGGTCCCTGCGCACCAAGGAGGTGCGCTCGCTCGACGTGGTGGGCATGCTCGCGATCGCCGGCCTGCCGGCCCTGCTGATCCTGCTGCAGCCCGACCTGGGCACGATGCTGGTGCTGTCCGCGACCGTGTTCGGCGTGCTGGCCGTGTCCGGCGCCCGCCGCACGTGGCTGGCCGGGCTGTTCGCCGGGGCCGTCGTCACCGCCACGCTCGCCGTGAGGCTGCACGTGCTCAAGGCCTACCAGCTCGACCGGTTCATGGCGTTCACGAACCCGAACCTCGACCCGCGCGGCGCCGGCTACAACACCACCCAGGCGCGGATCGCGATCGGCAACGGCGGCATCTTCGGCCAGGGCCTGTTCGGCGGCTCGCAGACCAAGTCCGGGTTCGTGCCCGAGCAGCACACCGACTTCATCTTCACGGTGGCGGGGGAGGAGCTCGGCCTGGTCGGCTCGGCCGTCCTGATCGCGCTGCTCGGCGTGGTGCTCTGGCGGGCGCTGCGGATCGCGATGCGGACCGACGACCTCTTCGGCCGGGTCGCCGCGGCGGGCATCGCCTGCTGGTTCGGCTTCCAGGCGTTCCAGAACATCGGGATGTGCCTCGGCATCATGCCGGTCACCGGCGTGCCGCTGCCGCTGGTCTCCTACGGCGGCAGCTCGATGTTCGCCAGCCTGATGGCGCTCGGCCTGCTGCAGAACATCCACCTGCGCAGCGGCGAGGGCATCGGCGTCGCCCGGTCCCGGCTGCAGCGCTCCCGGTTCTGACCGACGGGTGGCCGCGGGCCACCCCGATCGCGCCATGGACGCGCCGCGGACCCCGGTGCAAGGTGGCGGCATGGACGTCGAGGAGCTGCACCGCCGCACGGTCGGGATCTGGACCGACCGCCTGAAGGCCGTCGAGGACGACGCCTGGGACCGGCCCACCCCGTGCACCGAGTGGTCCGTGCGCGCCCTGGTCAACCACGTCGTCGGCGAGGACGCGTGGACGGTGCCGCTGATGAACGGCCGCACCATCGAGGACGTGGGGGACTCGCTCGACGGCGACCTGCTCGGCGAGGACCCGATCGGCACCGGCACCCGCAGCGCCGCCGAGGCGGTCGGTGCGGTCGCCGACCGGCTGCCGTCGGGGGAGCGGGTGCACCTGTCCTACGGCGAGGAGACCGGCGAGGAGTACGTCCGGCAGCTCGCCGCCGACCACCTCGTGCACGCCTGGGACCTGGCCGCCGCGATCGGCGCCGACCGCCGGCTCGACCCCGAGCTGGTCACCGAGGTGGCCGGCTGGTTCGCCGAGCGTGAGGAGATGTACCGCCAGGGCGGCGCCATCGGCCCCCGGGTCGAGGCCTCGGGCGACGCGCAGACCGAGCTGCTCGCCGCGTGCGGACGGGACCCCGGGTGGACACCGCCGCAGCCCTGAGCGCGTTCTCCGCGGCCTTCGGCTCCGGGGACGTGGACGCGATCATGGCGCTGATGACCGACGACTGCGTCTTCGAGTCGACCGGTCCCGCTCCCGACGGCGTACGTCGCAGCGGCGCGGCCGACGTACGCGCGGTGTGGGTGGAGCTGTTCGGGGAGACGAAGGACGCGGCGTTCACCGAGGAGGAGTCGTTCGTGGCGGGCGACCGCGGCGTGCTGCGCTGGGTGTTCACGTGGACGGACGACGACGGCTCGCCCGGCCACGTGCGCGGCGTCGACGTGCTCAGGTTCCGCGACGGCCTGGTGGCCGAGAAGCTGTCCTACGTCAAGGGCTGACCGCGCAGGCCGCCGGGTCCCCCGGCCTGTCGGGTTCCCGGGCCGCGTGCGGCTTTGCCAGGATGGGCGGCATGACCGACGAGACCTCCGCGCCCTCGCCCGAGATCGACCCCGTCATCAGTGACGTCGTGCACGACGTCAGCAACCGGTTCGGCGCGCAGGGTCTCTGCGACCTGATCGCCCTCGCCCGCGAGGAGCTGGCCCGGGCCGAGGCGGCGCTCAAGGAGCTCTCCGACCTCTAGCGCCGCGTCCGGCAACGTTCGCCCGCTGCGCGCCGCCTGGCGGGCACCCGGCGGCGTTCTCGTCGCTCGACGATGCTGCGCATCGCCTTCGCTCCTCGGCCTTGCCGGGCACTCCGCCCGACGACGCTCGCCGGGGCGAACCTTGCCGGCCGAGGCTCTAGTTTCTGCGCCGGGACCGGTCCGTCGTACCCTGGGGGGCGTCCCCCACCCCCCGCTCCGGAAGGTCGTCCCGCCGTGCCCACCGTGCCGTCCCCAGCCCGGTCCGCCCGGTCCTCGGAGAGCGTGTTCCCGCTGCTCGAGCCGCTGCTGCCCGCGGTGCAGAAGCCGATCCAGTACGTCGGCGGCGAGCTCAACTCCACGCAGAAGCCGTGGGCGGACGCCGAGGTGCGCTGGGCGCTGATGTACCCCGACGCCTACGAGGTCGGGCTGCCCAACCAGGGCGTGCAGATCCTCTACGAGGTGCTCAACGAGCGCGACTGGATCCTGGCCGAGCGCACCTACTCGGTGTGGCCGGACATGGAGGCCGTGATGCGCGAGCACGGCATCCCGCAGTTCACCGTCGACAACCACCGTCCGGTCGGCGCCTTCGACGTGTTCGGGCTCTCCTTCTCGACCGAGCT
>DASTGV010000046.1:0-3730 GCA_035718765.1 Nocardioidaceae bacterium | reverse complement strand
TCGACCGGGTGGTACCGGTGGTCTCCGCGCTGGCCGGGGCGGGCGCGGCGGTGTCGGTCGACACCATGCGCGCCGAGGTGGCGCGCGCGGCGGTGGAGGCCGGCGCGGTGCTGGTCAACGACGTCTCCGGCGGCCGCGCGGACGACGACATGTTCACGACCGTGGCCGGCCTCGGCGCGGCCTACGTGCTGATGCACTGGCGGGCGCACTCCGCCGAGATGCAGCGCCACGCGTCGTACACCGACGTGGTCGAGGACGTGATGACCGAGATCGGCGAGCAGCTGCAGGGCGCCCTGTTCGCGGGGATCCGCCCGGACCGGATCGCCGTCGACCCCGGGATCGGGTTCTCCAAGACCGCCGAGCAGAACTGGGACGTGCTCGCCGCCACCGAGCGGTTCCACGAGCTCGGGCTGCCGGTGCTGGTCGCGACCAGCCGCAAGCGCTTCCTGGGTGCGCTGCTGGCCGGCCCGGACGGCGAGCCGAGGCCGCCGCTCGAGCGCGACGACGCCACCACCGCGACCACGACGCTCGCTGCTGCTGCGGGCGCCTGGTGCGTGCGCGCCCACAACGTCCGGCCCACCCTCGACGCGGTGCGGGTCGCGCACCGGTGGGCGGCCGGCCGGGAGGGGGAGCGCCGTGCGTGACGAGGCAGCCCGGACCGCGGACCACGCCACCGTCGAGGCGGCGAACGCGGCGTTCTACGCGTTCTTCGAGTCCGCGGACCTCGACGGCATGCGCGCGCTGTGGCTCGACGACCCGGAGACGCTCTGCGTGCACCCCGGGGCGCTCCCGGTGCGGGGCACCTCCTCGATCAGCCGCTCGTGGGCGCTGATCATGGCCAACACCCCCTACATCCAGTTCTTCCTCACCGACGTCGAGGTCAGCGTGCTCGACGACGTGGCGTCGGTGACCTGCACGGAGAACGTCCTGACCGCCGACGAGAGCACTGGTCCAGACGAGTTCGGCGGGGTGCGCGCGGTGGCCACGAACGTCTTCGTGCGGACCGATGCAGGCTGGCGGTTGTGGATCCACCACGCGTCCCCGGTAATGTCGGGAGGACACCATGACGACGACGAGTGAGACCCCGGACGGCGGAGCCCGCCTCGACCGGCTGGCGGTCTCCGGGATCGAGGCGGTCGGCCACCACGGAGTCTTCGACTTCGAGCGGCGCGACGGCCAGGTCTTCAGGGTGGACCTCGTGCTCGGGATCGACACCAGGCCCGCGGCGCGGAGTGACGACTTGCAGGACACCGTCGACTACGGAACCCTCGTGGCGGCGGTAAAGAAAGCGGTCGAGAACGACCCGGTGGATCTCATCGAGACCCTCGCCGAGCGGATCGCGACCGTCTGTCTCGCCGACGAGCGGGTGCAGTGGTCCGAAGTGACCGTGCACAAGCCGGACGCACCCATCGAGGCCACGTTCTCCGACGTGGCCCTGACGATCATTCGGAGCCGAAGTGACTGAGACCCCGAACCCGAACATCGTGGACACCGACACCCTGACCGGGGAGATGCACCCGATCCGCCGGTGCGTCCTGGCGATCGGCTCCAACCTGGGGGAGCGCCTGTCCTACCTGCAAGGGGCGCTGAGCACCCTCGCGGACACCCCGGAGGTGTGGGTCACCGAGGTCTCCCCGGTCTACGAGACCGAGCCGGTGGACGCCCCCGAGGGCTCCAAGCCGTTCCTCAACGCGGTCGTGCTGGCCGACACCACGCTCTCCGCGCGCACCCTGCTCGAGCGCGCGCTGGCCATCGAGGACGCCTACGGCCGTGAGCGCGGCGAGCTGCCCAACGGCCCCCGCACGCTCGACGTGGACCTGATCGCGGTCGGCGACCGCCGCAGCGACGCCGCCGACCTGGTGCTCCCGCACCCGCGGGCGCACGAGCGTGCCTTCGTGCTCGCCCCCTGGCACGACGTCGAGCCCGACGCCGAGCTGCTGGACATGGGTCCGGTCGCCGAGCTGCTGGAGAAGACCGGCCGGGAGGGCATCACCCGTCGCGACGACCTGACGCTCACCCTGCAGTGAGCCGGGAGCCCGACCTCCCTCCGGACGAGGACGACGAGGAGCCGCCGGAGCCGGCAGGTCATCTCGGTCCGACCACGCCGGGGTCGCTGGTCGGGTTCGGGGTCGTCGGGCTCGTCATCGGCTGGGCGATCCGGCCGATCAGCGTGCGGTGGCACGGCACCGCCCCCACCGTGGGCTGGGTGCCGGTGCTCGCGCTGGTGCTCGTCGCCGCCATCGTCTGGGCGGTCGGGGTCTCGACGTACCGGGCGGTGCAGACCCGCGGCGAGCGGCTGCTGCCCCACCACGCGGTCAACCGGCTGGTGCTCGCCAAGTCGTGCGCCCTGGCCGGGGCCATGGTGTGCGGCGGCTATCTGGGCTACGTTCTCACCTGGCTCGGGCACACGGAGGCCGAGCTCGCCCAGCAGCGCATCGTCCACTCCCTGGTCGCGGCCGTCGCCTCGGCCCTGGTCGTGGGCGGATCGTTGCTGCTCGAGCGCGCGTGTCGGGTCCGTCCGCGGGACCGCTGACGCCTACCCTGGGGCCATGGCCCCGTCCTCCTCGAACAGCACCGTCTCGACGACCCGTCCCGGTCGGCGGCGCCAGCGCTCTGTCCGCGTCACCGTCGCCGTGGCGCTGATGGCGATCGCGACCGCCGCCGTGCTGCTCGCCCTGCCCGGCCAGTCGCCGCTGTGGCTGAGCATCGCCTCGGTCGTGGCCCTGGCCTGCGGGTGGGCGGCCGCGCGCATCACCTACTCCGAGCTCGCGCAGAGCCGCCGCGAGGCCGCGGTGGACCGCGCCGCGCAGGCCCAGGCCTACCGGTCGATGTTCGTGGAGCGGGCCAACGAGCACGCCGAGTTCACCACCGCGATGACCGACAGGCTCACCCGCCGGGACCGCGAGATCGCCGAGCTGACCGCCGGGGTGGTGGCCGCGGAGAAGCGCGCCATCGACGCGGAGGGCCGGGTCCAGCGCGAGTCGCGCCGGGTCGCCGAGGCCCAGGAGCAGGTCGCCCGGCTCCAGGAGAAGGTCGAGGAGCTCGAGGTCGCCCACGCCGAGAAGGCCGACGAGCTCGCCAGCTGGGAGGCCGCCACCTCGGAGCTGTTCGGCGAGGGCGTCGACCTGATGGTCTGGGAGGAGAAGGTCGCCGCCGGTGCGCCCGCCAAGGGCCAGGAGAAGGGCGCCTGATCGCGGGCGTGTGACGCCCGCTCCCGGTGAGAACGCTCACGCGGGAACGCCCCGGGGGTTTCGCTTGTGCCTTTGTGCGGAACACTGGCCGGGTGATGTCGACCGACGCAACCGGATCTGACCGCCCCCACGACGAGAGCCGCGACCACCTGCCCGAGGACCCGGGCATGGGAGTGGTCGCCGAGAGTGACCTGCCGCCCGGATGGACCGTGGCGGCCCCCCACGAGGACGACGCCGCCGAGCTGACCGAGCTGCTCCGGCGGCACGAGAAGCAGGGCCGCGGCTGGGCCGGCGCCTCCGAGGACGACCTCCTCGTCGAGGTCTCCGCGCGCGGCTACATGACCCGCGAGAACGTCGTGCTCCGGGACGCCGAGGGCGTCATCCGCGGCTGGGCCAGCGCCCACGACCGCGCCGCCGGCCGGATGCTGCTCGTGGTCGTCGTCGACCACCGGCTCGACGACGCCGCGGCGGACATGGTCGCCGAGCGGCTGTTCTCCTGGGCCGACGAGGCCGCCGTCCGGGTCGGCGGCGAGCGCGGC
>DASTGV010000045.1:0-4756 GCA_035718765.1 Nocardioidaceae bacterium | reverse complement strand
GCCCCGACCTACGGGAACTCCAAGCTGGCCAACCTGCTGTTCGCCTTCGAGCTGCAGCGGCGCGCCTCGCTCGCCGGCGTCTCGCTCACCTCCACCGCCGCCCACCCCGGCGTCGCCTCGACCGGCCTGGTCACCAGCGAGCAGGGTCTCGGCTCGATCCCCGGCGTCAAGCAGCTCGCCCCGCTGTTCCTGAAGCTGGTCTTCCAGTCGCCCCGGGCCGGTGCCGAGCCGACCCTGTACGCCGCGACCGCCGCGGAGCCCGGCTCCTACACGGGCCCGCAGTCGCTGCGCGAGTCCCGCGGCAAGCCGGGTCCCGCCCGGACCAGCCGGCTGGCCCGCGACGAGGCGCTGGCCGGGAAGCTGTGGTCGGTCAGCGAGGACCTCACCGGGGTGCGGTTCGACTTCGGCGGCTGAGCCGCCTCGCTCGCGCCTGCCAGTTTTGTCAGGGGAGTGCCAGTTTCCCGGGGGCCCCTGGGAGACTGGCACCCGCCCGCGACCCGCCGGACGTTTTCAGCCACCGTCCTAGGCTCGTTCCCATGAGCCAGCCCACACCCGGAGCCGCGACCCGGGGTGCCCTCCGCGACACCGGATACCGCTCCCGCACCGTCAAGACCGAGATCCGCGAGAACCTGCTCCACCGGCTGCGTGCCGGCGAGACCGCGTTCCCCGGCATCGTCGGCTTCGACGAGACCGTCCTCCCGCAGCTCGAGAGCGCCCTGCTCGCCGGGCACGACCTGGTGCTGCTCGGCGAGCGCGGCCAGGGCAAGACCCGGCTGATGCGCACGATCAGCGGGCTGCTCGACGAGTGGACGCCCGTCGTACAGGGTTGCGAGATCAACGACGACCCGTTCGCGCCGGTCTGCGCGCGGTGCCGGCGGCTGGCCGAGGACCTCGGCGACGAGCTGCCGGTGGCGTGGAAGCACCGCGAGGAGCGGTACGTCGAGAAGCTGGCCACCCCGGACACCAGCGTCGGTGACCTGGTGGGCGACGTGGACCCGGTCAAGGTGGCGGAGGGCCGCACGCTCGGCGACCCGGAGACCGTGCACTACGGCCTGCTGCCGCGCACGAACCGCGGCGTGTTCGGCATCAACGAGCTGCCCGACCTGGCCGAGCGGATCCAGGTGGCGATGTTCAACGTGCTGGAGGAGCGCGACATCCAGGTGCGCGGCTACTCGCTGCGGCTGCCGATCGACGTGCTCCTGGTCGCCTCCGCCAACCCCGAGGACTACACCAACCGCGGCCGGATCATCACGCCGCTGAAGGACCGGTTCGGGGCCGAGCTGCGCACGCACTACCCCCGCGAGGTCGAGCAGGAGGTCGAGCTGGTCGGCCAGGAGGCGGTGCTGGTCGCGGACGTCCCCGAGCACCTGCTCGAGGTCGTCGCCCGGCTGACCCGCGGGCTGCGCGAGTCGCCGTCGGTCGACCACCGGTCCGGGATCAGCGCCCGGTTCGCGATCGCGGCGGCCGAGGGCGTGGCCGCCTCGGCGCTGCGCCGGGGCGCGCGGGTCGGTGAGGGCGTGCCGGTCGCCCGGGTCTGCGACGTGCCGACCGTGGTCCCGACGCTGCTCGGCAAGGTCGAGTTCGAGATGGGCGAGGAGGGCCGCGAGATCGAGATCGTCCAGCACCTGCTGCGGGTCGCGGTCGCGGAGACGTTCCGCTCCCGGCTGCAGGGGCTCGACCTGTCGGGCTTCACCCAGCTGTTCGCCGAGGGCTCGACGGTGGTGACCGGGGAGCTGGTCCCGGCGGCGGAGCTGCTCGACGAGGTCGGCACCGTGCCGGGGCTGTCCAAGGTGCTGGACCGGCTCGGGCACGGCGACGACGCGACACCGGGCGAGGTCGCCGCGGCCGTCGAGTTCGTGCTCGAGGGCCTGCACCTCACCCGCCGGATCGACAAGGAGACCCTCGGGGGTCGCGCGGTGTACGGAGCCTGACATGAGCCGGTTCCGCTACGGACCCTGGAGCGACGGTCCCGACCCGCTGGCCCCGCCGTACGACGTGCGGGCGGCCCTCGACGAGCTGGGCCGCGACGTGCTCGCGGGCGGGTCGATGCGCGACGCCCTCTCCGACCTGCTGCGGCGCGGCTTCGACGGGAACCGTGGCCTCGACGACCTCGCGGCCCGGGTCCGGCGGATGCGCAACGCGGCCCGGCGGCGCGGCGACCTCGGCGGCACCCTCGACCAGGTGCGGGCCGCGCTCGACCAGGCCCTGGCCCAGGAGCGGGACACCCTCGCGGGCGAGGACGGCGACGACGCCCGGTGGGCCGAGATGGAGCTCGCGACGGTGCCCGACGACACCGCGGGCGCGGTGCGGGCGCTGGCGCCGTACGACTGGCACTCCGACGAGGCCCGGGCGACCTACGACTCGATCCGGCAGATGCTCCAGCGCGAGGTGCTGGACGCCCAGTTCGCCGGGCTCAAGCAGGCGCTCGACGACCCCGACCCGGCGGCCATGCAGGCGGTCAAGGACATGCTGGCCGACCTCAACGGCCTGCTCGCCGCGCACGCGCGCGGGGAGGACACCGAGGACCGGTTCCGCGAGTTCATGGACAAGCACGGCGACCTGTTCCCGGAGAACCCCGAGAACGTCGACGAGCTGATCGACGCGCTCGCGCGCCGGCAGGCGGCGGCCGACCGGATGCTGGCCTCGCTCTCGCCGGAGCAGCGCGCGCAGCTCGGCCAGCTGATGAGCGACGCCCTCCAGGACCCCGACCTGGCCTCGCAGATGGCGCAGCTGTCGGACAACCTGCGTGCGCTGCGGCCCGGGCTGGAGCGCGGGCCGGTGAACATGCGGGAGGGCGGTGAGTCGCTGGGGTACAGCGACGCCGTCGAGGCCGTCGCCGAGCTCGCCGACCTGGAGGCGCTGGAGCAGGCGATGTCCCAGTCGTACGCCGGGTCGACGCTCGACGACGTGGACGTGGAGACGCTGGAGAAGCACCTCGGCGCGGGTGCGGCGGCCGACTTCGAGGCGCTGCGGCAGCTGGAGCGCGAGCTGGAGCGGCAGGGGTTCGTGACCCGGGGCGACGACGGGCTGCGGATGACCCCGCGCGCCGTACGCCGGCTGGGGGAGAGCGCGCTGAAGCGGGTGTTCTCGCAGATCGAGGCCGCCGGCGCGGGCGACCACCAGGACCACCGGACCGGGTCCGCCGACGAGCTGGTCGGCACCACCCGGCCGTGGGTGTTCGGCGACGAGCTGCCCATCGACGCGGTCCGCACGGTCTCGAACGCGCTGCGCCGCGGCGCCGGCATCCCGGGCCGGCTGCTGGTCGAGGACTTCGAGGTGGTGGAGACCGAGCGGCGGACCACGGCCGCGGTCGCGGTGTGCGTGGACCTGTCGTTCTCGATGGTCACCGAGGGCCGCTGGGGCCCGATGAAGCAGACGGCGCTGGCGCTGTCGCACCTCGTGGAGACCCGGTTCCGGCAGGACGCGCTGCAGATCATCGGCTTCGACCGGACCGCCCGCCAGCTCACCCCGGTACAGCTCGCGGACGTCGAGCCGGAGTGGGTGCAGGGCACGAACCTCCAGCACGCGCTGATGATCGCCCAGCGGCACCTGCGCCGGCACCCGGACGCCGAGCCGGTCGTGCTGGTGGTGACCGACGGTGAGCCGACCGCACACATCGGGCCCGACGGCCTGCCGGAGTTCCACTGGCCGACCACCCGGGAGGCGCTGCGGGCGACGGTCGGCCAGGTCGACGAGCTGGCCCGGTACGGCGCGGCGATCAACTTCTTCATGCTCGGCGACGACCCCGGCCTGGCCCGGTTCGTCGACGCGATGGCCCGCCGTGCCGGGGGACGCGTGTTCACCCCCGACCTGTCCCGGCTCGGCGAGTACGTCGTCGCCGACTACCTCCGCTCCCGCAACGGCCGCCGCTGAGGCGCCCCGTTCTGCGTCCTCTGGCTCGCCGAGGCGTCGCGTTCTGCGACGGCGAGTGCGGCGAGGCGTCGCGTTCTGCGAGGGTCAGCCCTCGTACGACGGACGCCGGCCCCGTGAACGCCGTGCCCGTCGGATGCCGACGTGCAGGATCTCCTCGATGTTGCGGTGGACGCCGAAGACGTTCTCCCGGCGGGCTGCGTCCACGTCCCAGCCGAAGCGCTGCAGGAGATCCGACCGACGCGCCTTGTCGTGCGGGTCGTCGACCGGGTGGAAGTCGGCGCCGTCGTACTCGCACCCGTACTGCAGCTCCTCGACACCCAGGTCGATGCGGTAGACCTCGACGCCGTTCACCATGATCGAGACCTGCGGTGTCGGCGGCGGGATCGAAGGGATGTCGAGCCACCGCAGCCGCAGCGTCGACTCCCCGGGCGACTCCGAGCGCGGGTCCGCCAGCGGTGCGAGGGCTCGTAGCTGTACGACGCCGCGCATCCCCTTGAAGCGCTCGACACCTTCCAGCAGCTCGTCCCGGCCGAACGACCCGTGCCGCAGCAGGGCGTCGAGTGCTCCGATGGCGTTGTCGCGGTGAGCGAGCCGGCCAAGGTCCCAGGCGGTGCGCACCGGTGTGGTGACGCGGAGGTCGGCGGTGTCGACGATGTCGGAGGGCCGGAGGGCCCGTGCGCCGCTCGCGCAGAGATCGTTGCGAAGGCGGCGGTGCGGCACCGTGTGGAAGATCGACAGCGGGGGTGTCGCCCGGTGGTCCCCGGTCTTCAGGACGCCGGTCCAGAACCAGCACGCCGTCCAGTCGGTGACGACCGCCTCGCGCGGCACGACGAGGTGGAGAGCGCGAGCCCGGGTCGTGAGGTCGTCGGGGAGCTGTGCTGCG
>DASTGV010000044.1:0-7174 GCA_035718765.1 Nocardioidaceae bacterium | reverse complement strand
TCTGGACCGGGACGGCGACCCGGTCGAGGTAGGTCCGCGCGCTGGCCTGGCGCCAGAACGCCGGCCGCGACGCCGGCGTGCCGAAGGCGTGCACGACCCGGGCCCGCAGGGTCGGGTCGTCGGCCACCCAGCGGCGGTAGTTGTCGGCGGCCAGCGAGCTGACCGGCGAGTACAGCACCGCTGCCCGCGCCAGGTGCGGCCGCGCGACGAGGGCGTCGAGGACGACCCCGCCGCCCATGGAGCGGCCGAACAGTCCGATCCGGGAGGCGTCCGCGAACGGCAGGTGCGCCCTCTCGAGCGCGCGGACGGCGTCGACGAGGTCCATCGGGTAGCCGAGCGGCCGGGCGATCGGCGTGGGGCTCTCCCGGGTGGAGCGGGCGTAGTTGCGGTAGTCGATCTGGAACGCGACGAAGCCGTTCGCGGCGAGGGCGGCCTGCTCGCGCTCGAGCATGGACCCGCTGGTGTAGCGGGCGGGGTCGCCGTACCCGTGCGCGATGACCACGACCGGGTGCCGGCCGGCGCGGTTCGGCACGTTCATGACCCCGGTGACGGTGAGGGCGCCGCTGCGGTAGGCGACGGCGTAGCGGGTGAACGTCAGCTCACGGGCCAGGGTGCCGGTGATCCGCAGGCCGCGCCCGTCGTACCGGTGCGCGGTCAGGGCGGGCACCGAGACCAGGTTGAACGGGGTGGAGGTGTCGTTGTGGGCGCCCAGCAGGACCGGTGCGGTGCCGGGGACCGGGAGCGTCGTCGAGGAGGCGGGCGCACAGGCGGCGAGCAGACCGCTGAGGGCGAGCGTGAGCAGGAGGCGCGTGATCCGAGATGTCACGCACGGATTGTCCGGAGGGGACGGCAGCCCGCGCAGGGGAATGCGCGAACTGCCGTCCGGCTGTGACCAGGTCGCAGTGGGAGGTCAGACGACCTGATGCAGCCACCGAACCGGCGCGCCGTCACCGGCGTACCGGAACGTCTCGAGCTCGTCGTCCCAGGGCTTGCCCAGGAGCTTGTCGATCTCGTGGTTGATCGTCGTGTCCCCCAGCGCCGCCTTGACGACGGCCGCCTTCAGACGGTCCTCCGGGATCATGATGTCGCCATGCACCCCGGTGACGGCGTGGAACACGCCGAGGTCGGGCGTGTAGGAGTAGCGGGAGCCCTCGGTGCCGGCCGTCGGCTCCTCGGTCACCTCGAAGCGGAGGTGGTTCCAGCCGCGCAGCGCCGAGGCCAGGGCGGCGGCCGTGCCGGCCTCGCCCGCCCAGGACAGCTCCGCGCGGTAGGTGCCCGCCTGGGCGCCCTGGGGCGTCCAGTCCAGGCTGACGGCATTGCCGAGCACGCCGCCCGCGGCCCACTCGATGTGCGGGCACAGCGCAGACGGCGCCGAGTGGACGTAGAGCACGCCCCGTGTCGCAGTTCGTGTGGTCACCGTGGCCTCCTAGATCCGGCGCGAGATACGCCTTCCCCAGCGGTCTCCGTCGATCTCGAGGTCCGAGCCTCACGAACATGTGCAGTTGTAGTGACACCATTGTGACTCACGATCCGACCCAGGCGCCACATTTGCATCAATTTTACCTGGCGTCACGAGCGGACGCCGGTCCGGCGGCTCAGGTGGAGCGGCCGCGCGGCTTGAGCCGGGTGTTCGGCATCGGCGGCGCGAGCAGCCGGTCGCCGGCGAAGTCGCGGACCACCCCGAACCGCTCCGGCTCGTGGTCGACGCCGTCGCCGTTCCAGGCCTCCCGCTGCTCGACGATCTCCTCGTGGCTGCGGCCGATGAAGTTCCACCACATCACGATCTCCTCGTCGAAGGGCTCGCCCCCGAGGATCATCAGCACCGCCGGCTCGTCCGTCGCCCCCGTCGGCCCCGTCGGCACGGCCCGGAACGTCAGCTCGCCCCGGCCCAGGCCCAGGTAGCTCATCGCGTTGCGCTCGAGGAGCACGCCGTCGACCTCCACGGCACCCTGGGCGACCAGCACGCCGTACTCGAACCCGGACTCCAGCGGCAGCGTCGCCTCCGAGCCCGGGTCGAGGGTGAGCTCCGCCCCCACGAGCGGGGAGTACGTCGGAGCCGGCGAGGTCTCCCCGGCCAGCGAGCCGGTCAGCACGCGGAGGGTGACCCCGTGCTCGGTGTACGTCGGCAGGTCGGGCAGGTGCGTGAACGCGGGAGGGGCACTGTCCCGGACGGGGTCGGGGAGGCACACCCACAGCTGGACGCCGTGCAGCAGCTCCGGAGCGTCGTCGGGCGAGACCTCGGCGTGGCAGATGCCGTGGCCGGCGGTCATCACGTTGAGCTGGCCGGGCCGGATCAGCTGGTGCGAGCCGAGGCTGTCGGTGTGCAGGCCCACCCCCTCGAACAACCAGGTCACCGTCTGCAGCCCGGTGTGCGGGTGCGGCGGCACCCACATCCCCCCGGTGCTCTTGATGTCGTCGGGCCCGTAGTGGTCCAGGAAGCACCAGGCGCCGATCATCCGGCGGGTCTTGTTCGGGACCAGCCGGCGTACGTGCGTGGTCCGGCCGAGGAGCACGTCGCGCGCGACGAGCGGCTCGTGGACGGCCTCGAACGTGCTCACGCCCACAGTCTGGCATCCGGCGTCAACCGCGCCGCCGGCCCGCACCGACCCAGTCTTCGCACGCGCGAAACACGGGCGTGGCCGTCCGGAAACCTCCGTGGCCGACCCTGGGAGGGCACCCACGAGACCGCACCTGGACGGAGAACCATGACCACCGCGCTGGTCCGCACGCGGACCGCGACCCTCGACGATCTCGAACCCGTCGTCGCGATGCACGCCCGCTGCTCCCCCACGACCCTGCGCCGCCGCTTCCACGTGCCCGTGCCCGAGGTCCACCCCCGGCTGGTCCGCCGCCTGATCGAGCCGCCCCGCGGCTGGAGCGTGGTGGCCGAGCAGTGCGGCCAGGTCATCGGCCTCGGCTGCGCCGGCGCGCTGTCCGGCACCGAGCTCGAGGTCGGCCTCCTCGTCGAGGACGCCCACCAGGGCACCGGGGTCGGGTCGCGGATGCTGCGCGACCTGGCCCGCGAGGCACGGCTGCGCGGCTACCGCACCCTGGTCTGCCTCGCCGAGGCCGACAACGAGTCCGTGCTCCCGACCGTGCGCCGGGCCGGCCTCGACGGGGTCGCCACCGTCGTCGACGGCCTGCTCGAGATCGTCGTGCCGCTGCCGGTGCGCCGCCGCGGCCTGCTCCGGCCGGCCTAGGTCCGGCTCAGGTCCGGCTCGGGCCCGGCTCGCCGCCCACCTTCACGCAGCAGAGCCCCTCCTCGGGGTCCAGCCGCGCGACGAGACCGGCGCAGCCGAGCCCGTCGACCACCCCGCCCACGAACGACTCGTTCAGCCCGCACACCAGCTCGGTGTGCTCGCGGGCCAGCGCGTCGAAGGGACAGTTCGCGAGCAGCAGGTCGTCGTCGCGCGGGACGGGCTCGTAGCCCTGCTCCGCGAGCACGGTGGCCACCTGCTCCAGCCCGGAGCCGGCCGCCGTCGTCGCCTGCGCGACCCGGCGCCCCTCCTCGACCGCGACCTCCCTGACCGCGGCCCGGACCTCGACGTCGCCGCCGGCGGCCCGGTCCACGCCGGCCGCCAGGATGCGGCCCACCACGTCGTAGCGCCGTTCCGGGAGGGAGACCGACAGCTCGCGGGCCGAGCGCCGGTACAGCTTCGAGGGGCGGCCCGCACCCGGGCCCGTGCGGCCGGTGAGCCTGCGGAACTCCACGTCCAGCAGCCCCTCCTCGACCAGCTTGTCGAGGTGGAACTTCGCCGTGTGCAGGGGTACGTCGACCCCCTCGGCCGCCTGCTCCCGGCTGACCGCGTCGTGCTGGGCGACGACGAAGACGTAGAGGGCGCGGCGGACCGGCTCGGCCAGGGCACCGATGCTCGCGGCCTGCTCGGAGAGTCGGTCGGTCATCGCCCACCTTCTTGAAGACAGAGTTGTTGACGAAAGAGATCCGACGGTTCTAAAGTCGACCTCGTCATCTTATACACATCTCGGGACCACCAGGAGGTCACCATGACCCACACTCCCCTCCCCGAGCGCCTCGGTCTGGGCGCGTCGCACGCCGCCGAGCACCAGGCCTTCCTGCTGCTGCGGACCGTGTTCACGGTCGCGCCGATCGTGTTCGGTCTGGACAAGTTCTTCAACCTGCTCACCGACTGGGAGGCCTACCTCGCGCCCTGGATCAACGACCTGGTGCCCGGCAGCGCGCACACCGCGATGCTGCTGGTCGGGGTCGTGGAGATCGTCGCGGGCGTGGTCGTGGCAGTGCGCCCCCGGTTCGGCGGGTACCTCGTCGCCGCCTGGCTGACCGGGATCATCGTCGACCTGGTCTCCCAGGGCCGCTACTACGACATCGCCCTGCGGGACTTCGGTCTGCTGGTCGCGGCGCTGGCGCTCGCGCGGCTGGCCGCGTCACCGGCGGCCTCACCAACCCGCTGACCTCGACGCTGCAGGGGCACCTGGGCGAGACTGCAGCGAGAGCGCCGTGCCCCACCGTCGAGCACCCGTACAGGAGTCGTGATGAGCCAGACCTTCGTCGTCGTCGGAGCGGGCCTCACCGCCGGCAAGGCCGTGGAGGAGCTGCGGTCCGCGGGCTTCGAGGGGGAGGTCGTCGTGTACGGCGAGGAGCACCACCTGCCCTACGAACGGCCACCGCTGTCGAAGGGGTACCTCCTCGGTGACGACGAGCTCGAGTCGGCGTTCGTGCACGACCCGGACTGGTACGACGCGAACGACGTCGACCTGCGGCTCGGGCAGCGGGTCACCGGCCTGGACACCTCCGCGAAGGTGGTGCGCACCGAGGCCGGCGAGCAGGGCTACGACCGGCTGCTGCTCGCGACGGGGTCCTCTCCGCGGCACCTCGCGCTGGCCGACGACTCGGGCGCCGCGGTCGCCTACCTGCGCACCATCGAGGACAGCCAGCGGCTCAAGGAGACGTTCGCCCCGGGCGTGTCCGTCGGGGTCATCGGCGCGGGCTGGATCGGGCTCGAGGTCGCCGCGGCCGCCCGCAAGGCGGGAGCCGACGTGACCGTCCTGGAGTACCTCGACCTGCCGCTGCTGCGGGTGCTCGGCCCCGAGGTCGCCCAGGTGTTCGCGGACCTGCACACCGAGCACGGCGTGGACCTCCGGCTCGGGGTCGAGGTCACCGCCGTCGAGCAGCAGGGGACCCGGGCCGTCGTACGCACCAAGGACGGCGGCTCGGTCACCGCGGACCTGCTCGTCGTCGGCATCGGCGTGACACCCAACGTCGAGCTCGCCGAGGCGGCGGGGCTCGAGACCGACAACGGGGTCCTCGTCGACGAGCACCTCGGCACCTCGGACCCCGACGTGTTCGCCGCCGGCGACGTGGCGAACGCGCTGCACCCGGTGCTGGGCCGGCGGGTCCGCGTCGAGCACTGGGACACCGCGATCGAGCAGGGCAGGACCGCGGCGCACGCGATGCTCGGGCACGCTCCGACGTACGACCGGCTGCCGTACTTCTTCACCGACCAGTACGACCTCGGCATGGAGTACGTCGGCAGCGTCGGCCCCGACGGCTACGACGAGGTCGTGCTGCGGGGCGACACCACCGCGGCCGGCGGCCGCACGTTCACGGCGTTCTGGCTGAAGGGCGACCAGGTGCTCGCGGGCATGCACGCCAACGACTGGGACGCCACCGACCACCTGCGGGCGATCGTCGGCCGGCGGGTCGAGGCGGTGCGGCTGCGGGACGAGTCGACGCCGCTGGAGGACCTGGCGAAGGACCTCACGGACTGACCGACGGCGGGCACACCGGGTACGCCGTCGGCGGCCCGTTGCGCGGGTCGGGGGTCACCGTGACCAGGCTCGGCGACGCGCACGGCAGCGGCGGTGGACCGGACGGCGTGGGTGCCGGGGTCGGGCTGGGGGTGAGCGGCCCCGTCGGTCCCCGATCGGGTGTCGCCGTCGCGTACGTCGGAGCGGGCAGCCGGGTCTCCCGCACCCGGCGCCACGTCCCGGCCGGCGACCGGACCAGCAGGCCGGCGTTCCCCGCGGCCACCACCACGACCGTGCCCTCCGGCCCGTCCAGCGCAGCGAGGTCGTCGGGCCGCGCCGCCCGCGGCTTCCCGCAGCTCTCCCCCAGGCCGGCCCGCAGCACCGCCACGTCACGGCCGGACAGCGTGTACTCGGTCGTCGGGGCCACCCCGCTCGTCGTACGCGTCACCGTCCAGCCGTCGGACCCGGCGCGCACCCGCCAGCAGGTCGGCGGTCGGTCGCCCGTGCAGTCCCGGGTCAGGTAGCTCCCACCGGCGGTCAGCCTGCCCAGGTCGCCGGGCCCGAGCCGGCTCACCTGTCCCTGCTGGTCCACGACGAGCGTGACGCCACCGGTGACCCCCTCGTTCTGCACCACCACGCGGGTGCTCGCCCGCTGCGAGCCGTCCTGCCACACCCCGGTGAACGACTCGGCCGAGTAGGCGCCCCGCGGCTCGTAGCACGGGCTCGTCGCCGCGGTCGCCGCGACGGCGAACGGCAGCACCAGCGCACCGAGCGCCAGCCTGACCCGTCTCGGCCGCGACATGACGTCGGTCGACGTACGGCGGGCGTGGTGGGCGAGCAACAGGGCCGGCAGCGCCAGCAGGTCGGTCGGGTCGGCCCGGACGTACGACGGACCGGCGACCCAACCCAGGCAGGCGCTCGTCGCCGCCGCCGCGGCCGGCTCCGTCTTGACCACCGCGAACAGGGCGCCGGTCACGAGCAGCGGCGACCGGCGGACCCGGACCAGGGCCAGCAGCAGCGCGACCAACGGCGGTGCGACCACCAGCCCGGCGACGTCGCTGAGCTTGCCGGTGAACGGGCCCGGCCAGGCCTGCTTGAGCACGTGGTCGTTGATCGCGAGCACGGCCACCGCAGCGGCCGTGACCGGCGACCCGAGCCAGCGCAGCGCGTCGTTTCTCTCCCCCATGGGAGGAGTGTGGCGGCGCCAGGGCGCGGAGGGACGTCGATCCGGGCACGAGCCGGTCACGGGTCGCGCTGGCTACGGTGGGCAGGTGGCCGTGCGCGTGGGGATCTCGGGGTGGCGCTACCCGGCGTGGCGCGGCGACTTCTACCCGCCGGGCCTGGTCCAGCGCCGCGAGCTGGAGTACGCCGCGTCGCTGCTCACCTCGATCGAGGTCAACGGCTCGTTCTACTCCCTGCAGCGGCCCTCGTCCTACCGCTCCTGGCG
>DASTGV010000043.1:0-19092 GCA_035718765.1 Nocardioidaceae bacterium | reverse complement strand
CATTCCCGACGACTTCGACGCGATCTTCCCCGAGGACGACCCCGGCTCGGCCGCCTTCCCCGACCCGGCGGCCGTGACCGTCACCGGCTGAGGTCCTCCGTCACTCCGGCTCGTTGCCGGAGTCGCCGCCGACGCGGTAGGGCTCGGTCACGTCGTCGTACATCAGGTGCGCCAGGAGCCCCTGGTTGGCGTGCTTGAGGTTGTGGCAGTGGTCCATCCAGATGCCGGGGTTGTCGGCCACGAACGCCACGTCGTAGGTCTCGCCGTCCTTGACGTTGAGCGAGTCGAACCACCAGGGGCTTCCGGTCGCCTTCACGCCGTTGCGGGCGAGCACGACCGCGTGGTGGCCGTGCAGGTGCATCGGGTGCACGTCGCCGCTGCTGTTGGAGATCCGGACCCGCACCACGTCCCCCTCGTGGACGACGTACATCGGCACGTTCGGGAACAGGTGGCCGTTGATCGTCCAGAACAGCCCCGGCCGGCCCTTCACGAAGCCGGGGCGGCGGCCGATGGCGTACCGGAAGGACCGGTCCGCCTTCGCCGGGTCGAACCCGAGCGGGGCGGGGGAGCCGTAGGACAGCAGGTCGACGTCGTCCTTGCTCGGCGGTGTGGGGGGCTCGGCGACGTCGGCGCCGTGGGGACCGACCACCACGGCGGTCGAGGACCCGATCTGGATGCGGACGCCGCTGCCGTCCCGCGCGGCGACGACGCCGAGATCGATGCGGCCGCCGGCCGTGACGACCACGCCTTTGCCGCTCACCTCGGTGGGCTGGTTGACCTCGTGCCCGTCGACGGCCAGCACGCGGTAGGCGGTGCTCGCCCACGCCCGGGTGGGCCCGTTGTCGGTGTTGACCACGCGGACCCGGACCTGCTGGCCGGGCCGGGCCTCGACGGCGAACGACGAGCGGCCGTTGACGGTGGCGACCGCGTCGTAGGTGTGCTCCAGCGCCACCACGTCCACCGGCTGCGGCAGCGGCTTCGCGGGCCGGACCACCAGCGGGCCGAGCAGCCCGCCGATCACCTGCTCGTGGGAGACCTGGTGGGAGTGGTACCAGTAGGTCCCGGCCTGCTCGGCGACGAACCGGTACGTGTGCTCCTGCCCCGTCAGCACCGCGTCCTGCGTCACGCCGGCCACGCCGTCCTCCGCGTTCGGCACATCGAGCCCGTGCCAGTGCAGCGTGATGCCGTCCGGCACGTTCGCGTTGCGCAGGCGCACCTCGAGGAGCTGGCCCTGGGTGACCTCGATGAGCGGGCCCGGCGAGGAGCCGTTGAGGGTGTAGCCGTCGACCGTGCGCCCGGAGGCGAGGCGGACGGTGCCCTTGCGGGCCGTGAGGTCCACGACCTTGTCGGCCGGCCGGTCGGTGCCGACCGTGAGGTCCGCGACGCTGCGGGTGCCGGGCATCGCGTGGTCCCCGCCCATGCCCGTCATGGCGTGCCCGCCGTGCAGGGCGGGCCCGGTGCGCGACCCGCCGCCGTAGTCGAGGTACCCCATGTCCATCACGGAGTAGGTGGACGGCACCCGGCTCTCCTGCCACAGGTAGGCCAGTGGCAGGACGATGACGAGGGTGCCGACACAGGCGAGCAGGAAGCGGATCCGGTCCCTGCTCACTGCGTCGTCACCCTCGTCTCGTCACCCCGGGGACGGGGTGTTGCTCGTGATGCCCGGGTCAGACCGTCGCGGCCGCGACCGGGGCCGAGGTGGCGGACTTGGCGCGCTGCATGGCCGTCATCGCCGTACCGAAGATGACGAACGCGTTGAGGCCGTGCAGCAGGCCGACGACCGGTGCGCTGAACGCGATGATCGCGAGCACCCACTGCAGGAGGACGGCCGCGAACACGATGCCGGCCCACTTGACGCCGCCGTCGATCTTGGCGAAGAACGAGACGATGAGCAGGACGATGGCGACCAGCGCGATCGCCATGGCGCCGAAGCTGTGGATGTTCTGGCCGATGCCGCCCGCCTCCGCGGCGCGCTCCTCGCCGATGGCCTTGGTGTAGTCGTTGCCGTCCTCGACGAAGCTGATGATCCCGAAGGTCCCGAAGGCGATGGCGGCAGCCTGGACGAGCACCAGCAGGCAGGTCAGGCCGGCCAGGACGCGGTATGCACTCTTCATCTTCCTGTCTTCCTCTGCGAAGGACGCACCCCCGGACGGGTGCCCACGGTCCCGAGAGGACCCCCAAGTGAGCCCGCCGACAGAATGACGAATGACCGCCACTTTGTCCTGACCTTTTCTGACTAGCCAGGGTGGGTTGTCACGACCCGCGGTGAATGTCGGGAAGATCTTTGCCGGGTAGCCTCGGAAACGTGCTCACCCTCGGACGCCGGAGCTTCGCGGACACCGACCTGCTCGTGATGGCGATCGTGAACCGCACCCGGGACTCCTTCTACGACCGCGGCGCGACCTACGCCGACGACAAGGCGCTCGAGCGGGTGCGTGCGGTGGTCGCCGAAGGGGCCGACCTGGTCGACATCGGCGGCGTGAAGGCGGGTCCCGGCGAGACCGTCGACGTGGCCGAGGAGATCCGCCGCACCGTGCCGTTCGTCGCCGCGGTCCGCGAGGAGTTCCCCGACCTGGTGGTCAGCGTCGACACCTGGCGTGCCGAGGTGGGGCGCGAGGTCTGCCGCGCGGGTGCGGACCTGCTCAACGACGCGTGGGGCGGCTTCGACCCGCACCTCGCCGAGGTCGCCGCGGAGCACGACGCGGCCCTCGTCTGCACGCACACAAACGGCGCCACCCCGCGGACCCCTCCGCACCGCCCGTCGTACGACGACGTGGTGGCCGCGGCCGTGGACGCGACGGTCGCGCTGGCCGAGCGGGCGGTGTCCCTCGGCGTACGGCGCGAGAGCGTGCTCATCGACCCGGCCCACGACTTCGACAAGAACACCTGGCACTCGCTGGAGCTCACCCGCCGGCTCGACGAGATGGTCGCCACCGGGTGGCCGGTGCTGGTCTCCCTCTCGCACAAGGACTTCGTGGGGGAGACGCTCGACCGGTCGATCGACGGGCGGCTGGTCGGCACGCTCGCGGCGACCGCGGTCAGCGCCTGGCAGGGGGCCCGGATGTTCCGCGTGCACGACGTCGCCGAGACCCGGCAGGCGCTGGACATGGTCGCCTCGATCCGCGGGACGAGGCCTCCGGCCCGGGTCGTCCGAGGCCTCGCCTGACTTTACTTTCGTGTCCGGTTGCGGTTGATTCGGCCCGATTGTCCATGCGGCACCCCGCATGGTCACCCGGACCGAGGAGTACCCGTGAGCACCCCAGAAGTCCCGGACAGCCGACCCGAGCGCGCCCGCACCCTGCGTCGCGCGATCAGCGCGTCGGCGATGGGCAACATGACCGAGTGGTTCGACTACGGCGTCTACGCCTACGCCGCGACCTACATCGCCAAGGCCTTCTTCCCCGCGGGCAACGACGCGGCCGCGACCCTGAACACCCTGCTGGTCTTCGCGGTCTCGTTCGTGCTGCGTCCCGTCGGCGGGCTGGTCCTCGGCCCGATCGGGGACCGGCTCGGCCGCCGGCGGGTGCTGGCCACCACGATCATCCTGATGGCCGGCTCGACGTTCTGCGTCGGCCTGGTCCCCGGCTACGCCGCCATCGGCCTGTGGGCGCCGGTGCTGCTCGTGGTCCTGCGGATGGTGCAGGGCTTCTCGACCGGCGGTGAGTACGGCGGCGCCGCGACCTTCATGGCGGAGTACGCCCCCGATCGCAGGCGCGGGTTCCTCGGCAGCTTCCTGGAGTTCGGGACGCTGGCCGGGTTCACCCTCGCCGCGGCCGTCGTGCTCGTCGTGGAGCTGGTGATCGGCACGGCGGCCATGCAGGACTGGGGCTGGCGGATCCCGTTCCTGCTCGGCGGGCCGCTCGGCCTGGTGGGGCTCTACCTGCGCAGCCGCCTGGAGGACACCCCGGTCTTCCGCGAGCTCGAGGAGCAGGACCAGGTCGAGGACGCCGCGACCAGCGCGCTCAAGGACCTGCTGACGACGTACTGGAAGCCGCTGCTCACCCTGGGTGGCCTGGTCATCGCGCTGAACGTCTGCAACTACACCCTGCTGGCCTACATGCCGACCTACCTCGAGCAGAAGATCGGCCTGTCCTCCCAGTCCTCGCTGCTGCTGCTGATCGTCGGGCAGCTGGTGATGATGGCGCTGATCCCGCTCTCCGGGCGGCTCTCCGACCGGTTCGGCCGCAAGCCGGTGTGGTGGCTGTCGCTGGCGGGCCTGTTCGTGGCCGCGGTGCCCGCCTACGTGCTGATGGCCAAGGGCTTCGCGCCGGCACTGCTCGGGTTCGCGGTCCTCGGCGTGCTCTACGTCCTGCAGCTGTCCACGATCTCCGCGACGTTCCCGGCGATGTTCCCGACGCAGGTCCGGTTCGCCGGCTTCGCGATCTCCTACAACGTGTTCACCGCGCTGTTCGGCGGCACCGCGCCGGCGGTCAACGAGAAGCTCATCGCAGTGACCGGCACGGACCTGGCGCCGGCCTTCTCGATGATGGCTGCGTGCGTCGTGGGTGCCGTGGCCCTGGTGTTCGTGCCCGAGACCGCACGCGCGTCGATCCGCGGCACGGGCGTCCCGGGCGTCGACACCGAGGTGAAGCCGCTCGCGACCCCGCGCTGAGTACGCTCCCAGCGTGATCCGCGCCGCCGTCCTGTGCCCGCACCCCCCGCTGCTGTTCCGCGAGCTGGGCGGGGCGCAGGACCCTGCGGCCGACCTCCGGCGCGCCGCCACGGCAGCGGTCTCCGAGGCCGTCGCCGGCGCGTCGCACGTGGTCGTCGTCGGCGGGCACGACACCGGCGGGACGTGGGACCCCGCGACCCCGGTGGACGTCCGCCGCTTCGGTACGACGGCCGGGGCGGCCGCGCGACCGGGCCTGCCGCTGTCCCTCGGGGTGGGGGCCCGGCTGCTCGCGGAGGCGGGGTGGCCGGGCCCGACCGAGCTGGTCGCGGTGCCCTGGCACGCGGACGGCCCGGCGCTCGACGAGGTCGCGCGCGACCTGGCCGGACGGCCCGACGGGACCGTGCTGCTCGTGCTCGGCGACGGCAGCACCCGCCGCGGCGACACGGCACCGGGCTACCTCGACGAGCGGGCGTTCCCGTTCGACGACGCGGTGGCGAAGGCGCTGGCGGACGGCGACGCGGCCGCCCTGCACGACCTCGACGCCGGTCTCGCCGAGGAGCTGATGGTGCTCGGCAGCGCGGTGCTGCGGCTGCTGGGCGGGGTTGCCCTGGCGCAGGGCGCGCCGCCCCGGGCCCGGCTGTCCTACCGCGACGACCCGTTCGGCGTGAGCTGGTTCGTGGCCACCTGGCAGCTGGCACTCGACGGCTAGCGCTTCGCGACCAGGAGCGCCTGCGCCGACCGGGCGACGAGCCCGCGCCGGTCGTACACCTTCGAGGCCGCGATGCCCACGCTGCCGGGCCCCAGGGTGGTCTCCGCGTCCAGGCAGATCCAGTCGCCGACCGGTGGGCGCAGCACGTGCACGGTCAGCTCGGTGTTCAGGAAGCCCCAGGTCGCCGGGTCCAGCGCGGCGGAGACGCCGGAGGCCGAGTCCACGCAGCACATCAGCCGCTGCACCGGGCTCATCGGCTCGCCCTCGACCAGGTCGACCCGCGGCCGCATCCAGACCAGCCCGGGCCCCGGCTCGGTGACCGCGCCGCGGACCCACCGCCACTCGACCGCGTCGAGGTAGCCCGGCGACCAGCTGGCCGGCGGCGGCTTCGGCACCCCGTCGTCGGGGCCGTGCGCCGGCGGCTCGGCGTCCTGCACCGGCCCGTCCTCGTGCACGGGGAACAGCCACGCCGTGGCCCGGGCGCAGGGCCGGTCCCGCTGCACGTCGTACGCGGTGGCCTCGCACATCTCCACGGTGCGTCCGGGCCGCACGACGGCTGCCTCGACCCGCAGCGGGCCGACGGGCACAGGGCCGAGCAGCTCCATGGTCAGCCGGCCGACCACCCGGTCCCCGTCCGGCCGGACGAGGGTCTCGACCGCCCGGGTCAGCAGCGCCGCGGGCGGGCCGCCGTGCTGGCTCTCGCGGCCCCAGGGGCCGGCCGTGGACGAGGTGGAGACGAAGCCCGACGGGCCGTCGGGACGGTAGAAGGGCTGCACCCGGGTCATCATGCCGGGGCGTCGAGGAGGGGTGCGACGTGGCCCGGAACACAGTGCGCGAACCGATTTCATGTTCGCGCGAGGCCGTGTGTATCCTTCCTTGCTGCTTGCCCCTTTAGCTCAGTCGGCAGAGCGTCTCCATGGTAAGGAGAAGGTCTACGGTTCGATTCCGTAAAGGGGCTCTGGGTTGTGGATCCTCACCCGCACGGGTGGGGGCTCCGTTCCCTGGAGGCGGGGTAGCTCAGGTGGTTAGAGCACACGACTCATAATCGTGGTGTCGCGGGTTCGACCCCCGCCCCCGCTACTGCTCTCAGTCCCGAGTCGCCCGCGGCTTGTGCCGTGGGGCAGACTTGACCAGCGCAGCACGCCAGCAACGATCGCAGCACCGAAAGTAGAGGCAGTCCCGTGGCCAGCAAGAGCTCAGATGTTCGCCCCAAGATCACCTTGGCCTGCGTGGAGTGCAAGGAGCGCAACTACATCACCAAGAAGAACCGCCGCAACGACCCGGACCGCATGGAGCTGAAGAAGTTCTGCCCCCGTTGCCGCACGCACACCCCCCACCGCGAGACGCGCTGATCGCACCCCACTCCACCGAGACGGCCCCGGGACATCCCCGGGGCCGTTTCGCGTAGATTCCCGGGCATGACAGTCGACGCTTCCCTGGCCGGGCGGACCTTCCCGCCGACCGAGCCCTATGTCGTCACCCACGAGAGGCTGGCCGAGTTCGCCCGCGCCACCGGGTCGACGTACGACGGAGGGGCGGCTCCGGCCACCTTCCCGATCGTCGTCGCCTTCGGGGCGATGACCTCGCTCATGGAGGACCCGTCGGTGGGCATCTCCCTGCACCGGGTCGTGCACGCCGAGCAGCGCTTCGCCTACACCCGGCCGGTCGTGGAGGGCGACGCCCTGACCGCGACCCTCACGGTCGACTCGCTGCGCCAGATCAGCGGCGCCGACATCATCGGCACCCGCAGCGAGGTCACCGACGCCGCGGGGCAGCACGTGTGCACCGCGTTCGCCACCTTGATGCACCGCGGGGAGGACGCATGAGCACGCTGACCGGCCTGGCGGCGGGGGACACCCTGCCCGAGCAGACCTACACCGTCACCCGCGCCGACCTGGTCCGCTACGCCGGCGCCAGCGGCGACTTCAACCCGATCCACTGGTCCGACCGGGTCGCGACCTCGGTCGGGCTGCCCGGCGTCATCGCGCACGGGATGTACACCCTGGCGCTCGCGGCGCGGGCCCTGGACACCTGGGCGGGCGGCCCCGGGCACGTCGTGGAGCTCGGCGCGAAGTTCTCCAAGCCGGTCATCGTGCCCGACGACGACCGCGGGGTGGACGTCGTCGTGCGCGGCACGGTCAAGGAGGTAGCCGACGACGGGGTGCGGGTGACCCTCGAGGTCACCTGCGGCGGCGAGAAGGTCCTCGGCATGCCCCGGGCGGTGCTGCGTGCCTGACCGGCCCGAGCTGCTGGCCGACCACACGACGCTGCGCCTGGGCGGTCCCGCCCGCGAGCTGGTGCACGCCCGCACCGAGCAGGATCTCCTGGACGCCGTACGCGCCGCCGACGAGTCCGGCACCCCGCTGCTGCTCGTCGCCGGCGGCAGCAACCTGGTGGTCGGCGACGCCGGGTTCGACGGCACGGTCGTGCTCGTCGAGAGCACCGGGGTCGAGCCCGAGCTGGACACCTGCGGCGGTGCGGTCGTCACGGTCGCGGCGGGTGAGTCGTGGGACGCCTTCGTGGAGCGGGCCGTGCAGGAGGGCTGGGTCGGTGTCGAGGCGCTCTCCGGCATCCCCGGCAGCGTCGGCGCCACCCCGATCCAGAACGTCGGCGCCTACGGACAGGAGGTCGCCGACACGGTCGCCTCGGTCCGCTGCTGGGACCGGGTGCTGCGCGGGCAGCGCACGTTCTTCGCCGCCGACTGCCGCTTCGGCTACCGCACCAGCCGGTTCAAGCAGGACCCCGACCGGCACGTCGTGCTCAGCGTGACGTTCCAGCTGCCGCTGGGCAGCCTGTCGGCCCCCGTCCGCTACGCCGAGCTCGCCCGCACCCTGGGTGTCGAGGTGGGGGAGCGGGCGCCGGCCAAGGAGGTCCGCGAGGCCGTCCTCGGCCTGCGCCGCGGCAAGGGGATGGTGCTCGACGAGGCGGACCACGACACCTGGAGCGCCGGGTCGTTCTTCACCAACCCGTTCGTGGAGGACGCCGCGCAGCTGCCGGACGGCGCGCCGCGGTGGGAGCAGCCCGACGGCACCGTGAAGACCAGCGCCGCCTGGCTCATCGAGCACGCCGGGTTCGCCAAGGGCTACGGCCACGACGCGGTGGCCCTGTCCGGCAAGCACACGCTGGCGCTCACCAACCGGGGGAGCGCCCGCACCGAGGACCTGCTCGCGCTCGCGGCCGAGGTGCAGGCCGGCGTGCACGCCGCCTACGGCATCTGGCTGGTCAACGAGCCGACGCTGGTGGGCTGCTCGCTGCCGGGTCCCGGCTGAACGGGGACCGTCAGTACGTCGTCGGGCCGCTGGTCGCCGCGCCGATGATCGCGATCACGACGACCACCACCAGGAACAGCAGCCCCAGGCCGAGCAGCACGGTGCCGATGAGCCCGAGGATGTAGCCCGCCTGCGCCGAGCCCCGGCCGCCGAGCCGGCCCTGCGACGCGTCGATCTCGTCGACGGTCCGCTTGCCCATCCGCCACGCGAACGGCGCGATGAACCCGCACACCACGATCCCGAGGATCCCGAGGATCAGCACGGTGGTCGCCTTGGGGTGGTCGGCCGCGTAGGTCGGGTAGCCCGGCTGCTGGCCGTAGGGCTGCGCCTGTCCGTAGGGCTGCTGCTGGCCGTAGGGCTGGCCGTACTGCGGCGCGGTGTAGGGCGGCTGCTGCTCGTAGGGCGGCGGCGTCGAGCCCTCGCCGTACGGCGAGCCCGGCTGCTGCGACCCGTAGCCGGGCTGCCCGCCCGACGGCTCCTGCGGCTCCTGCGGCGGCTGCGGCTCGTCCCCCGGTGTGTTGGTCATGCGCACACCCTAGGGTGTGTCGGTCGGCTCCGCGTCCCGTACACGCGGCCTCTCCCAGCACCGCTAGCGGTGGTCGGAGTCCCAGGCGTCGATGTCGGCCAGCGTCGTCTTCTGTACGTCGTCCGGGGCGCGCGACGCGCGGACGGACATCCGCGCCAGCTCCGCGAGGGTGGCGGCGGACAGGTCGTGGGCGGCGCGCATGGTGGCGTACTGGGACGCGAGCCGGGAGCCGAACAGCAGCGGGTCGTCGGCGCCCAGCGCGACCGTCGCGCCGGCCTCCAGCAGCACCGGGAGCGGCACCGACGTCAGGTCGCTGTAGACACCGAGCGCCACGTTGGACACCGGGCAGACCTCGAGCGGCACCCCCCGCGCCACCACCCGGTCGAGCAGCGCCGGGTCCTCGGCGACCCGCACACCGTGGCCCAGTCGGCCGGCGTGCAGGTGGTCGAGGCAGGCCCGCACGCTGTCCGGCCCGAGCAGCTCCCCGCCGTGCGGGGTGAGCAGCAGGTCGGCCCGCTCGGCGATCCGGAACGCGGGCGCGAAGTCGGCGACCGTGCCGCGCCGCTCGTCGTTGGACAGGCCGAAGCCGACGACGCCCCGGCCGGCGTACTGCGCGGCGAGCCGGGCCAGCGTGCGGGCGTCCATCGGGTGCCGCGTGCGGTTGGCCGCGATGACGACCGCGATGCCGAGGCCGGTGTCCCGCGAGGTCGCGCGGACCGCGTCGAGGACCAGGTCGGTGAAGGCCGTGATCCCGCCGAACCGCGCCGCGTAGCCGCTGGGGTCGACCTGGATCTCCAGCCACCGTCCCCCGTCGGCGACGTCGTCCTCGGCGGCCTCCCGGACCAGGCGGCGGACGTCGTCCTCGGTGCGCAGCACCGACCGGGCGACGTCGTAGAGCCGCTGGAAGCGGAACCAGCCCTTCTCGTCGGCCGCGGACAGCTGCGGCGGCCAGTGCTCGACCAGGGCGTCGGGCAGCACGATCCCGTCGCGGGCCGCGAGCTCGACGAGCGTCGCGTGCCGCATCGACCCGGTGAAGTGCAGGTGCAGGTGCGCCTTCGGCAGCGCCTGCAGGTCCCGCCAGGTGTCCTCGTCCCCCGAGCCGTCCCGGCCGGTCGCGCCTGACGGTGCCACTCAGCCGAGCAGCTTCTGCATCCGGCCGACGCCCTCGGCCAGGTCGTCGTCGCCGAGCGCGTAGGAGAGCCGCAGGTAGCCCGGCGCCCCGAACGCCTCTCCCGGCACGACCGCGACCTCGGCCTCGTCGAGGATCAGCTCGGCGAGCTCGGCCGACGTGGTCGGCGTGCGGCCGGCGATCTGCTTGCCGAGCACGCCCTTGACGGACGGGTACGCGTAGAACGCGCCGGTCGGCTCCGGGCACTCGACGCCGGGGATCTCGTTGAGCATCCGCACGATCGTCCTGCGCCGCCGGTCGAACGCCGCGCGCATCTCGGCGACCGCGGTGAGGTCCCCGGTCAGGGCGGCGATCGCGGCGCGCTGCGCGACGTTGTTGACGTTGGAGCACAGGTGCGACTGGAGGTTCGTGGCCGCCTTCACCACGTCCTTCGGGCCGATGACCCAGCCGACCCGCCAGCCGGTCATCGCGTAGGTCTTCGCCACCCCGTTGACCACGATGCAGCGGTCCGCGAGCTCGGGCACCACCACCGGCATCGAGGCGGTCTTCGTGTCGCCGTACGTCAGGTGCTCGTAGATCTCGTCGGTGAGCACCCACAGGCCCTGCTCGAGCGCCCAGCGGCCGATCGCCTCGACCTCCTCGGGCGAGTCCACGGCACCGGTCGGGTTGGACGGCGAGCAGAACAGCAGCGCCTTCGTCCGGTCGGTGAGCGCCGCCTCGAGCTGGTCGACGGTGACCTTGTAGTCCTGCGTCTCGTCGGCGAGCACCTCCACCGGCACGCCGCCGGCCAGCCGGATGGCCTC
Source organism: Nocardioidaceae bacterium (assembly GCA_035718765.1). GTDB lineage: Bacteria > Actinomycetota > Actinomycetes > Propionibacteriales > Nocardioidaceae > Nocardioides_B. Next base: position 8,044 of record DASTGV010000043.1, on the reverse strand, counting down.
CGGGTAGGTCGTCCAGTACGGCGCGGGCAGCAGCACCTCGTCGCCCGGGTCGATGATCGTCGCGAACGCCTCGTAGATCGCCTGCTTGCCGCCGTTGGTGACGAGCACCTGGGACGGCTCGACGACGTACCCGCTGTCCCGGGCGGTCTTGTCGACGATCGCCTGCTTGAGCTCGGGCAGGCCCCCGGCCGGGGTGTAGCGGTGGTTCTTGGGGTCCCGGCACGCCTCGACGGCCGCCGCGACGATGTAGTCGGGCGTCGGGAAGTCCGGCTCACCGGCGCCGAAGCCGATCACCGGGCGGCCGGCGGCCTTGAGGGCCTTCGCCTTCGCGTCCACCGCCAGCGTCGCGGACTCGGCGATGCCGCCGATGCGGGCGGAGATGCGGGCGGCCGGCCCGCTGCTCGCGGGGCTGGTCGCGGGGCCGGGGCTGGGGACGCTGTCGCTCATGGACCTATGCTCGCACTCCCCGGGCCGGCGCAGCGGCCGGGTCCGTCCTCGGTTCGACTTCGTCTGGGCGCTCCCCGTATGCTTCACCTTTGGTGGATCTCACCCTTGATCGGCATGCCCGCTCCTCGATCGAGGTCCCCCGGAGGGCACTAGCTCAACTGGCAGAGCATCGGTCTCCAAAACCGAAGGTTGGGGGTTCAAGTCCCTCGTGCCCTGCAACACCCCGGACGGACCGGTTCCGTGCGGGCGCCCGGCCGGCCGGTCGGGCAGACCGAACCCGGCGCGAACAAGGAAGGTGGAGGACCGTGACGCAGAGCCGCCCCGTGGGCTCGACCTCGTCGTCGAGCGGCAAGCGGACGAGCCCGGCGACCTTCTACCGGCAGATCGTGGCCGAGCTCCGCAAGGTCGTGTGGCCCACGCAGCAGCAGCTGATCACGTACTTCCTGGTGGTCCTGGTGTTCGTGCTGGTGATCATGACGATCGTGTCCCTGCTCGACCTGGGCTTCGGACGGCTGGTCTTCAAGGTCTTCGGCTAGCCGGAGGCCCGCCGGGCCACCGCCACACCCAGGCCGTTCCACAAACGATGAAGGTGACTGAGTAACCGTGTCGCAGCACTACGACGAAGGGCTCGAGGGCGCGACCTCGACCGACGCCGCCGAGCAGGGTGTCGTCGACCCGTCCACGGACGTGTCCGCCGGCCTCTCCGACGACCTGCCCGCCTCGGTGACCTCCGAGAGCACCGACGCGGACGACGCCGTCGCCGAGGAGGCCGCGGCCGACTCCGGGACCGTGCCCGCCGCCGACCAGGACGTCCCCGCCGACGAGACCGCCGACGAGGTCGCCGAGGCCGACGTGGACACCCCGGGCGACCCGCTCGAGGAGTTCCGCGAGGCGCTGCGCGCCAAGGTCGGCGACTGGTTCGTCGTGCACACCTACTCCGGCATGGAGAACCGGGTGAAGGCGAACCTCGAGAACCGCATCACCTCCCTGAACATGGAGGACTACATCCACGAGGTGATCGTCCCGACCGAGGAGGTCGCGGAGATCAAGAACGGCCAGCGCAAGCTGGTCAAGCGCACCGTGCTGCCGGGCTACGTGCTCGTCCGCATGGACCTCACGGACGAGTCCTGGGCCGCCGTGCGGCACACCCCGTCGGTGACCGGGTTCGTGGGCCACAGCCACCAGCCGGTGCCGCTGAGCCTCGACGAGGTCGAGAGCATGCTCGCGCCGGCCGTCGCCGCGGCCGCCGAGGCCGAGGCGCCGGAGCAGGCGGGCGCCGCAGGGACCACCAAGAAGAAGTTCGAGGTCGCCGACTTCGACGTGTCCGACTCGGTCATGGTGGTGGACGGCCCGTTCGCCACGCTGCACGCGACGATCACGGAGATCAACGCCGAGTCGCAGAGGGTCAAGGCCCTCGTCGAGATCTTCGGCCGGGAGACCCCGGTCGAGCTGAGCTTCAGCCAGATCCAGAAGGTCTGAGCGGGCTCACCAGCACCAACCCCGCAAGAACCAGCACCACACCAGGCAACACACCAGTTAGGACCCTAGGAACATGCCTCCCAAGAAGAAGATCGCTGCGCTCGTCAAGGTGCAGCTGCAGGCCGGGGCGGCCACTCCTGCTCCGCCGGTGGGTACCGCGCTCGGTCCCCACGGCGTGAACATCATGGAGTTCTGCAAGGCCTACAACGCGCAGACGGAGTCGATGCGCGGGAACGTCATCCCGGTGGAGATCACCATCTTCGAGGACCGGACGTTCACGTTCATCACGAAGACCCCGCCGGCCGCGGAGCTCATCAAGAAGGCCGCCGGCCTCCAGAAGGGCTCGGGCGTCCCGCACAAGGAGAAGGTCGGCAAGCTGACCAAGGACCAGGTGCGCGAGATCGCCACGACCAAGCTCCCCGACCTGAACGCCAACGACATCGACGCGGCGATGAAGATCGTCGAGGGCACCGCCCGGTCGATGGGCATCACCACCGACTGACCTCTCCAGCACCACGTGGCAGGGCAGCTGAGCGCCCGCGGACCACACTCTGGAACAACGAGAAGGAAAACCAGACATGCAGCGCAGCAAGACCTACCGCGCCGTCTCCGAGTCGTTCGACAAGGACCAGGCGTACTCCCCGTTCGAGGCGATCAAGCTCGCCAAGGCGGGCAGCAAGAAGAAGTTCGACGAGACCGTCGACGTGGCCATGCGCCTCGGCGTCGACCCGCGCAAGGCCGACCAGATGGTCCGCGGCACCGTCAACCTCCCGCACGGCACCGGCAAGACCGCCAGGGTCCTGGTCTTCGCCAACGCCGAGAAGGCCGAGGCCGCGCGTGAGGCGGGCGCCGACATCGTCGGCGGCGACGAGCTCATCGAGAAGGTGAACGGCGGCTGGCTCGACTTCGACGCCGTGGTCGCGACCCCGGACATGATGGGCAAGGTCGGCCGCCTCGGCCGCGTGCTCGGCCCCCGCGGCCTGATGCCGAACCCGAAGACCGGCACGGTCACCCCCGACGTGGCCAAGGCCGTCTCGGACATCAAGGGCGGCAAGATCGAGTTCCGGGTGGACCGGCACGCGAACCTGCACTTCATCATCGGCAAGGCGTCCTTCTCCGAGGCGCAGCTCGCGGAGAACTACGCCGCGGCGCTCGAGGAGGTGCTGCGGCTCAAGCCGGCCAGCTCCAAGGGCCGCTACCTGAAGAAGGTCACGCTCTCCACCACCATGGGTCCGGGCATCCAGGTCGACCCCAACCGCGTGCGCAACGTGGCCGGGGACGACGAGGCCTGAGCCTCCTCGCTCCACGACGTACGACGGGCCGGGCAGCCGATGGCTGCCCGGCCCGTGTCGTGTCCGGACCCCGTGACGGGGAGCGTCGCTACTCGACGAAGACCCGCTCGTCGACCAGCTGCTCGGTGACCTGCCGGCCCGCGGTCTCGAACCGGCTCTGGTCGAAGCGCTTCTGGAACTCCAGGTCGACCGCCGAGCGGCCGTTGCGGTTCTTCTCGACGGTGAGCACGGCCCAGTTCTGGAACTTCTCCACGTTGCCCATGCTGTAGACGAGGTGGTGCCGGGCGACCACGTCGTACTTGTTGTTCAGCAGCAGCACCGTGTCGGCCTCGTAGGCGAGGGCGGAGGAGCCGCGCATGTTGCTGACCCGCATCCGCTTGCCGGAGGCGAGGCCCTCCTTGTCGGAGGCGACGACCGCCAGGATCGGCACGTCGTGGTCGAGCGCGAGGTCCTTGAGCCCCTCGGTGACGGCGGTGATCCGCTCGTACTCCTCGAGCTGGGGCGCGTGCACCTTCTGGAGGTAGTCCACGACCACGAGCGGGGACTGCCCGGTCGCCTCGCGGACCTGGTCGATCGCGGCGGTGATCACCTCGAGCGAGGTGTTGGTGCCGGTGGAGCGGTGCAGCAGCAGCCGGTCGGCGTACTCCTGGACCACCTCGAGGGCCTCGACGCCGCCCTCGGTGTCCTTGAGCCGGTCGGCCAGCGACCCGGTCCGCCCGTCCATGGCCTCGAAGCTCTGCCGGACCCGGGCGATGTTCGGGGCCACGATGCCGCCGAGCTGGCCGGCCTCCAGCGAGACCAGCCGGATCAGCAGGGTGTCGAGGTCGTGCTCGAAGGAGAACATCACCGCCGCGCGGCCCGACCGGGCGGTGTTGCGGGCCACCTGGAGCACCCAGGTGGTCTTGCCGAGGCCCTGCGGCCCGCCGAGCAGCACCAGCTCGCCCGAGCGGAGGCCGCCGGACAGGGTCTGGTCGAGCAGGTCGAAGCCCGTCGGCCACACGCGCGCCTGCGGGTGCGAGCCGGCCTTCACGCGGTGGTCGGCCGCCTCCAGCACGCCGCTGAGAGGTTCCAAGGAGAGGTCCACGCGCCAATGGGAGCACAACCGCGCACCGGGTGGACCCGGAACGGGCCGAAACCACCCGTTCGCCCGGTTCCGGTCCGGTCCGGCCCGCTTCGGGGTGGTCCCCGGGTCGGTCCCGGGAGCCGATTTGGAGCCGTGGGCGCTCCTCGCGTAGATTGGCCCACCGAAACCAGAGACCGCCGGTCGTCGGCGTGCCCGGACCGTGGAGACACGGACCAGCACCCGGCCGAAGGTCCCGCACAGCGGGCGACCTGCGCAGGTGACGCGAGTGAACCTTGCGGTGCACGCCCCGGTGGTGTCGCACCCGTTGTCCGCCCCGTGCGCCTGCGCCGGGGCGTTCGTCATGTCAGCGCCATCGCGGGGCCCCGGCCCGGCGTACGGCGGTCTCCGGACTCATCGTCGGCCAACCACTGGCCGATGTGACCGATCCGGAAGGAGACCCATGGCGCGGCCAGACAAGACAGCCGACGTCGCAGAGCTCGTGGAGTCGTTCCAGGAGTCTGCGGGTGCTGTGCTGACCGAGTACCGCGGTCTCACCGTGAAGCAGCTGCAGGACCTGCGGCGCTCTCTCGGCGAGAACGCCAACTACGCCGTGGTCAAGAACACGCTGACCAAGATCGCCGCGACGGAGGCGGGTGTCGACGGGTTCGACGACCTCCTCGTCGGACCGACCGCCATCGCCTTCATCAACGGCGACGTGGTCGAGGCGGCCAAGGGCCTGCGTGACTTTGCCAAGGCACACCCCGCCCTCGTGATCAAGGGCGGCTACCTCGAGGGGAAGTCGCTCGACGCGAAGGAGATCGCCAAGCTGGCCGACCTCGAGTCGCGTGAGGTCCTCCTCGCGAAGCTCGCCGGCGGCATGCTGGCGTCGCTCAGCCAGGCGGTCTACCTGCTCAACGCGCCGCTGGCGCAGGCCGCTCGCGTCGCGGGCGCCCTGCAGGCCAAGGCCGAGCAGGACCCGTCGATCCTCCAGGGTGGTGCCGGTACGCCGGCTCCTGCGGAGGACACCGCCACGGAGGCCGCGCCCGCGGCCGACACGGCGGCCGAGGAGGCGACCGAGGCTCCGGCCGAGGCCGCGTCTGCGGAGACCACCGAGGAGACCACCGAGGCCTGAGGCCTCGGGCGTCGACTCACGACATCACCCGACACCCGACCCGCGCGACCGCGCGGGTCAGCAAACCGGAAGGAAACGCCACCATGGCGAAGCTCACCACCGACGAGCTGCTCGACGCTTTCAAGGAGATGACCCTCCTCGAGCTGAGCGAGTTCGTGAAGCAGTTCGAAGAGACCTTCGGCGTGACCGCGGCCGCCCCGGTCGCCGTGGCCGCTGCCCCGGCCGGCGGCGGCGCCGCTGAGGCCGAGGAGGCCGTCGAGCAGGACGAGTTCGACGTCGTCCTCGAGGCTGCCGGCGAGAAGAAGATCAACGTCATCAAGGAGGTGCGCGCCCTCACCAGCCTCGGCCTCAAGGAGGCCAAGGAGCTGGTCGAGGCCGCTCCCAAGGCCGTCCTGGAGAAGGTCAACAAGGAGGCCGCGGAGAAGGCCAAGGCTGCCCTCGAGGGCGCCGGCGCCAGCGTCACCGTCAAGTGACGCGCGCTCGCTGAGGCGAGCACCGCACCCAGCACCACCCAGCAGCACCCCGCAGCACCGTCGGACGGCGGCTCTCCCACCGGGGAGGGCCGCCGTTTCGCCGTTCCGCCGACCCGTCACCTAGAAGGCGGGCTCACCGGCGTGTCGCGCAGCAGGTGACGGCTCGGCGACCCGGTCGGCGCGGTCCCCGGCGGACGCGCGAACGCGCGCTCTACCCCGCGCCGGAACAGTTGAAACTCCGAGTGACACCGCGTGTCGCACGTCACCGTTCGTCCCGTAACCTCCCGCTTGTTTACTCGTTGGTAAGCCGGGGCACACATGGGAGCGCCGTGCGCGCTCGTCGTCGGCGTGTCCAGCCAGTGGCACAGCAAGGGAGGGCGTCCATGGGCGTCGAGATCAAGGTCGAGGACCTCACCAAGTCCTTCGGCAAACAGCTCATCTGGGGCGACGTCACCCTGACCATCCCCGCTGGGGAGATCTGCGTGATGCTCGGCCCCTCCGGCACCGGCAAGTCCGTCTTCCTCAAGGCGCTGATCGGCCTGCTCAAGCCCGACAAGGGCAGCATCGTCATCGAGGGCACCGACATCGCCTCCTGCTCGGAGAAGGACCTCTACGAGATCCGCAAGCTGTTCGGCGTGCTGTTCCAGGACGGCGCGATGTTCGGGTCGATGACCCTCTACGACAACGTCGCGTTCCCGCTGCGCGAGCACACCAAGAAGTCCGAGTCCGAGGTCCACAACATCGTCATGGAGAAGATGGAGCTCGTCGGCCTCGTCGGCGCCGAGACCAAGCTCCCCGGTGAGATCTCCGGCGGCATGCGCAAGCGCGCGGGTCTGGCCCGGGCCCTGGTGCTCGACCCGGAGATCGTGCTCTTCGACGAGCCCGACTCGGGTCTCGACCCCGTGCGTACGGCGTTCCTCAACCAGCTCATCGTCGACCTGAACGCGCAGATCGACGCGACGTTCCTGATCGTCACCCACGACATCAACACCGCGCGCACCGTGCCGGACAACATCGGCCTGCTCTACCACAAGCACCTCGCGATGTTCGGCCCGCGGGAGATGCTGCTGTCCTCGGAGGAGCCGGTCGTGCGGCAGTTCCTCAACGCCCAGCGGGTCGGCCCGATCGGCATGTCGGAGGAGAAGGACGCCGACGAGCTCGAGCAGGAGAAGGACCAGGAGCTGCCGCCGCTGCCGCCGATCCCGATGCAGCTCGAGCCCTCCAGCGGCACCCCGCGGCGCAGCCAGCGCGAGCCCGGCGCCTGGTGCCGCGAGAACGGCGTGACCCCGCCTCCCGGCTCGTTCGAGGACAACATGTCGATGGCGACGACCGTCTGATGTCCACGTTCACCTCCTCCCGGGTCCTGGCGCCGGTCGGCACCGCCGGCAAGCTGTTCGCGTTCGGCCTCGACGTCTTCCGGGGGCTGTTCCGCCGGCCCTTCCAGCTGCGGGAGTTCCTCCAGCAGGCCTGGTTCATCGCCTCGGTCACGATCGTGCCGACGGCGCTGGTCGCGATCCCCTTCGGTGCGGTCATCGCGCTCCAGGTCGGCGGCCTCATCAAGCAGTTCGGCGCCCAGTCGTTCACCGGGTCCGCGGCCGTCCTGGCCGTGGTCCGGGAGGCGGGCCCGATCGCGACCTCGCTGCTGATCGCGGGCGCGGGCGGCTCGGCCATCGCCGCCGACCTCGGCGCCCGCAAGATCCGCGAGGAGCTCGACGCGATGATGGTGCTGGGCATCGACCCGATCCAGCGGCTCGTCGTACCCCGCGTGCTGGCCGCGATGATGGTGGCGGTCTTCCTCAACGGCCTGGTCAGCGTCGTCGGCGTGGCCGGCGGCTACGTCTTCAACGTGGTGCTCCAGGACGGCACACCCGGCGCCTACCTCGCCAGCTTCACCGCCCTCGCGCAGCTGCCCGACCTGTGGCAGGGCATGGCCAAGGCGCTCGTCTTCGGCCTGATCGCCGCGATCGTCGCGGCTTACAAGGGGATGAACGCGGGTGGTGGCCCGAAGGGCGTGGGTGACGCCGTCAACGAGTCGGTGGTCATCACGTTCATGCTCCTGTTCGTCGTCAACTTCGTGATGAGCGCGATCTACTTCCAGCTCGTCCCGCCGAAGACGGGCTGAGAGGACCGACATGGCCAACGTGCGCGCGGTCTACCA
>DASTGV010000042.1:0-6120 GCA_035718765.1 Nocardioidaceae bacterium | reverse complement strand
GCTCCTGAGCCGCAGACCGTCGACGCGAGCTGAGGTCGTGCAGCGACCCCGGCCGGCGGGGAGCCACGTCCGGGTCGTCCGCGTCGTCGGGCAGCGAGCCCAGGAACGCGAGCGCTTGGTCGTGCAGCCGGCCGTTGCTGGCCAGCGCGTTGCCGCCGTTCGGCCCCGGTGTGCCGTCCAGCGAGCTGAACCGGCCGCCCGCCTCGCGGACGATGACGTCGAGGGCGGCCATGTCGTAGAGCTCCAGCTCCGGCTCCGCGGCCAGGTCGACCGCGCCCTCCGCGAGCAGCATGTAGGACCAGAAGTCGCCGTACGCGCGGGTCCGCCACACCCGCCGCGCGAGGGCGAGGAACGCGTCGAGCTTGTCGTGCTCGTCCCAGTCGGTGAAGGACGAGTACGACAGGGACGCGTCGTCGAGCCGGGACACGTCCGAGACGTGGCACTCGGTCGCCTTGAGCAGCGAGCGGCCGGTCCACGCACCGCCGTCCTTCGACGCCCACCACCGGCGCTGCAGCATGGGCGCGGACACCACGCCCACGACCACCTCGTCGTCGACCATCAGCGCGATCAGCGTCGCCCACACCGGCACGCCGCGGACGTAGTTCTTGGTGCCGTCGATCGGGTCGACCACCCACCGGCGCTGGCTGTGCCCGGTGGACCCGGTCTCCTCGCCGAGCACCGCGTCGCGCGGCCGGGCCCGCGACAGCGTCCGGCGGATGCCCTCCTCGACGGACTTGTCGGCGTCGGTGACCGGGGTGAGGTCGGGCTTGTTCACCACGTGCAGGTCCAGCGCCCGGAACCGGCTCGTGGACAGCGAGTCGGCGTCGTCCGCGAGGACGTGGGCGAGGCGCAGGTCGTCGGTGAAGGAGGTGGGCATGGGCCACAGGGTATGCCCCCGGGACCCGAAGACCGGTGCGTGAGCCCGGCAGGCGTGCCGCGGGTACTAGCACCATCAGCCACTGCTGCCCGGGCGGGCCGCGGTCTAGGTTGTGGCGCATGGAGATCGCCGGCCTGCCTCTGCACCCGCTCGTGGTCCACGCCGCGGTGGTGCTGATCCCGCTCACCGCGCTGCTCACGATCGGGCTGGCGGTGCTGCCCCGCTGGCGGTGGCTGCTGCGCTGGCCGACCGCGGCGGCGTCGCTGGTCTGTGTCGGGCTGGCATTCCTCGCGACCACGAGCGGCAGGTCCCTCGAGCACGCGCGTCCCGAGCTGGCCCGGCTCGTGCGTGAGCACGCCGCCCGCGGTCAGCTGCTCGCCGACCTGACGGTCGTGCTGGCCGTCGTGGTGGTAGCCGCGGCGTTCCTGCTGTCCGGCCCGTCCGCCCTCGTGTCCGGCCGGGGCGAGCGGATCAGCCGGGGCTCCCTCGCCGACAAGGTCCTGCCGGTGCTGCTGGTGCTCGCGGCCGTCGTCGTCCTGGTGCAGGTGGTGCGCACCGGTGACTCCGGCGCCCGGGCCGTGTGGGGCTGAGCCGGCGGTTCAGTACTCCTCGGCGCTCTCCCGGCTGGCCAGCAGCCGGCGGAACGACTCGACCCGCGCCCGGTCGGTGCGCCCCTCGGCGACCGCCTCGTCGAGGCCGCACTCGGGCTCGGACCCGCCGTGCGTGCAGCCCCGGGGGCAGGGGCCGGTGAGCCGGGCGAGGTCGGGGAACGCGTCGATCAGGTGCGCCGGCTGCACGTGGGCCAGGCCGAAGGACCGGATGCCGGGGGTGTCCACGATCCAGCCGTCGAGCGGGTCGGGCAGCGGCAGCATCAGCGCCGACGTCGACGTCTGACGGCCGCGTCCGGTCACCGCGTTCACGTGCCCCACCGAGCGGTCGCTGCCCGGGACGAGCGCGTTGACCAGCGTGGACTTGCCGACGCCGCTGTGCCCGAGCAGCACGCTGACCTTGCCCCGCAGCCGGTCCCGCACCTCGGCGAGGTCGGACCCGCGCTGGGTCACGACGTACGGCACACCGAGCGGGCGGTACACCGACACCAGCGTCTCGGGGTCCGCGAGGTCGGCCTTGGTCAGGCAGAGCAGCGGCTCGAGCCCCGCGTCGTACGCCGCGACCAGGGCCCGGTCGATCAGCCGCGGTCGGGGCTCGGGGTCCGCGAGGGCGGCCACCACGACGAGCTGGTCGGCGTTCGCGACGATCACCCGCTCGACGGGGTCGTCGTCGTCGGCGGTACGCCGGAGCACGGTCCGCCGCTCGTCCACCGCGACGATCCGGGCGAGCGACCCGTCCTCGCCGGAGACGTCACCGACGAGGCGCACCGCGTCGCCGACCACCACGCCCTTGCGGCCCAGCGGCCGCGACTTCATCGCCGTCACCGTGCGCCCGTCGACGAGCGTCGTGTACCGGCCCCGGTCGACGGTCACCACGCGGCCCTCGACGGCGTCGTCGTAGGTGGGCCGGTCCTTGGTGCGGGGACGGGTGTGCCGCCTCGGGCGGTCGTAGGAGTCCGGGTCGATCCGGTCGTACTCGTCGTAGCGCGCCATAGGTCTCAGCGGCTCACGTGAACAGCGCCGTCCAGGCCCCCGCGAAGTCGGGGAACGTCTTCGACGTGGTCGCGATGTCCTCGACCAGCACGCCCTCGACGCCGAGGCCCAGGATGACCCCGGCGTGCGCCATCCGGTGGTCGGCGTAGGTGCGGAACGGCCCACCGCCGAGCGGCGTCGGCCGGATGGTCAGGCCGTCCTCGGTCTCCGTGACGTGGCCGCCGAGCGCGTTGAACTGGGTCGCCAGCGCGGCGAGCCGGTCCGTCTCGTGGCCGCGGATGTGCGCGACGCCGCGCAGGTGCGAGGGCGAGTCGGCCATCAGGCACATCGCCGCAATGGCCGGCGTCAGCTCGCCGACGTCGTGCAGGTCGTAGTCCAGGCCGTGCAGCGTGCCGGGGCCGGTCACGGTCAGCCCGTCGTCGGTGAGCTCGGCGGTGCCGCCCATCAGCGTGACGATCTCGCGCAGCGCGTCGCCCGCCTGGGTGGTCCGCCGCGGCCAGTCGAGCACGGTCACCCTGCCGCCGGTGACCAGGGCCGCGGCGACGAAGGGCGCGGCGTTGGACAGGTCCGGCTCCACCTGTACGTCGACCGCGCGGATGACCGACGGCAGCACCCGCCACCGGTTCGCGTCCGAGTCGTCCACGTCCACGCCACGCAGCCGGAGCTGCTCGACGGTCATCTCGATGTGGGGGAGGGAGGGCACCGGCTTGCCGTCGTGCCGGACGTCGACGCCCTCGTCGTACCGGGCACCGGCCAGCAGCAGCGCGGAGACGAACTGGCTGGACTCCGAGGCGTCTATGGTGACCTCGCCGCCGCGGACGCTCCCGGTGCCGACGACCGTGAACGGCAGCGCGCCGCGGTCCTCGTCCTCGACGGTCACGCCGAGCTCGCGCAGGCCCTCCAGGATCTGGCCCATCGGCCGCAGCCGGGCGTGCGGGTCGCCGTCGAAGACGACCGGCCCGTCGGCCAGCGCCGCGACCGGCGGCACGAAGCGCATCACCGTGCCGGCCAGCCCGCAGTCGATGGTCACCCGGCCGCGCAGGGCGCCGGGCGTGACCTTCCAGTCCTCACCGGTGCTGTCGACGCCCACCCCGAGCTCCGTCAGCGCGGCGGACATCAGCTCGGTGTCGCGGGACCGGAGCGCCTGCCGCACGACGCTCGGGCCGTCCGACAGGGCGGCCAGCACCAGGGCCCGGTTGGTCAGGGACTTCGACCCGGGCAGCCGCACCGTCGCGTGCACGGGCGTGCCGGGGTGCGGTGCGGGCCAGAGGGTCTCGGCGGGTGAGTCGTTCATCGCCCCTGAGGGTATCGGCTCAGGACGTGACGCTCTTCGCCGCGAGCCGGGCCTGCTGCTTGGCCTCGCGACGCAGGTGCTTGGCCTCGCGCTTGGCGGTGCCGACCGCGTGCGACGCGCGCCAGGCCACGCCGGGCTTGCCCTCCGTGTCGACGGAGGCCAGCACCAGCCCGCCGAGCATCGAGAGGTTCTTGAAGAAGTGGGTCATCTGGGCTTTGCGGGCCGCCTTGTCCTTCTGCTGCCAGAAGGCGTGCCCGGCCATCGTGGTGGGCACCACCGTCGCGGCCAGCGCGGCCGCGGACAGCCGCGGCGCCCGGCCGGTGGCCAGCGCGAGCCCGGCGGCGATGTGCACCCCCGCGTTGATCCGCACCAGCGTCTTGTCGTCCTCGGGGATCGGGACCGACGGCGCCACCTTGCCCGCGAGCCCGCGGATCTCGTCGTTGACCGGCTTCGCGGCCTCCGCGAGGGCCGACGCGTTGCGGAGGGCGTTGATCCCGCCGTAGACGAAGGTGGAGGCCAGCATGGGGCGCGCGACGAGTCGGATCAGAGTCATGGGCCCTTCATACCCGATTACCCACCCGTCACGCGCCCCCTGGTCCGGGCCCGACCCCGACGTGCCTCTCGCATCTGCCGCGGCGTCCGCGGCCCCGCATCCCGACCGGCGGCGTTGTCGGCGCTCGGCGCAGCACGCTGCGCTCTCGCACCTCCGTCTTGCCGGACCGGGCGCGGCTGCCGCGTCCGCTGACGCGGCATCTCCTCGAGTCACGCCGAGTCACGCCTACGGCGTCAGCCGGTGCAGGTCGCGCGGGAACAGCGTCACCTCGCGCACGTTCGCGGCTCCGGTGAGGCGGGAGACCCAGCGCTCCAGCCCGATCGCGAAGCCGCCGTGCGGTGGCACGCCGTACCGGAACGCCTCGACGTAGGACGCGTAGGGCTCCGGGTCGTAGCCACGGGCCGCGAGGGTCGCGACGTAGTCCTCGTAGCGGTGCAGCCGCTGCGCTCCGCTGACCAGCTCCACGCCCCGGAACAGCAGGTCGAACGAGCGTGACCAGTGCGGGTCCTCGGGGTCCGGGTGGCTGTAGAACGCGCGGTGGGCGGTCGGGTAGCCCTCGACCACGACCAGGTCGCTGCCGTGCTCGCGCCTGGCCCACTCGCCGACCGCCCGCTCGTGCGCCGGCGCGAGGTCCGGCTCGTCGGCCGGGGCGCCGGCGATCTCCAGCGCCTTCCGGAAGTGCACGACCGGCAGCTCCTCCGGTACGACGGGCAGCTCCACCTCGAGCAGCGACACGGCCTCGGCGGCGTGCGTCGCGACCGCCCGGACCATGCCGGCCAAGGTGTCGCGCAGCACGGCGACCACGTCGCGGTGGTCGCGGACGAAGCCGAGCTCGACGTCGAGGGAGACGTACTCCGCGAGGTGCCGGACCGTGTCGTGCGGCTCGGCGCGGAACACCGGCCCGACCTCGTAGACACGTTCGAACACCCCGACCAGGACCTGCTTGTAGAACTGCGGCGACTGCGCGAGGTAGGCGGGTCGTCCGAAGTAGTCGACCTCGAACACGTTGGCCCCGCTCTCGGTGGCCGAGGCGACCAGCTTGGGGCTGTGCACCTCGGTGAAGTCGCGTGCGTCCAGCGTCTCCCGGAAGCCGCGCAGGCTGGCCGCCGCGAGCTGCCAGCGGGCCTGCCGGACCCGGTGCCGCAGGCTGACCCCGGCATGGTCGAGCTGGGTCGGCAGCCCGGTGGTCAGGCTCGGCCGCCACAGCTCGACGGGCGGGGTCAGGGACGGCGCGGAGAGCGCCTCGAACACCGGGTCGGTCACCTCGACGCCGCCCGGCGCGGACGGGTTGGCGGTGACGGTGCCGGTCACCGCGACCACGGTCTCCTCGCCGTACTCCGCGACCTGCGCCAGGGCCTGCTCGTCCTTCACCACGACCTGGGCCAGCCCGGTGCGGTCGCGGACGACCACGAACGTGACGGTGGCCAGCGCGCGGCGACGGTGCACCCAGCCCTGGACCATGACCTGCGAGCCCGGCTCCTGCGCCGGCAGCTCTCGTGCGAGTGTGCGTCTCATCTGCTTCACCTCCTGTAGGGGACCCCAGGAGGTGTGGGCGACGGGGAAGCTCGCTGTGCCACCACACCTTCGTCGCGACCGGACCGGCCGCGACCTCGTTGGTGCTGCTCTGCTCGGGAGTGTCTTCGTCGCCGGGACGGACCCCGCCCTCTCAGCAGTGCCCTCTCAGGCTGAGCGGTTCTCTGTGCTCCGTCGGTCGGCGACTACTCGTCTCCGTCCACGCATTGCGGGAGAGCGTACGGCGAGAGCGGTCGCCGCGCGAGCCGATATCGGCTCAGGG
>DASTGV010000041.1:0-5249 GCA_035718765.1 Nocardioidaceae bacterium | reverse complement strand
CCCGCCGGCGAGCGCCTCCAGGATCTCGTCGGTGAGCAGCTCGGCGTCCCGGAGCGCGTCGGTGATGCCGTGGGCGGTGATGGGGTCCTTGAAGTAGCCCGCGTCGCCGACCAGCGCCCACCCCGGTCCCGAGGAGCGGCGGACGAAGCCGGGCACCCCGCCCCAGCCGCGGGTCCGGCCGGTCGCCCCGGCCGCGGCGACCCGCTCCTCCAGCGCCGGTGCCGCCCGGGCGACCAGGGTTCGGAAGGCCGCGTCGGTGCCGCCCTTCCGGAGCGCGCGCATCCGCTGCGGCGTGGTGCTCACGAACACGCCGGTCTGCCCGTCGTTGGTGGGGATCAGCCCGGCGGCCGCGGACACTCCGTACGCCCACTGGTAGCCGTCGGCCGGCAGCCCGGTGAGGTAGCGGTAGAGCACCGCCCCGGCCGCGCGCCCCTGGCGGACGACGGGTGCGCCGGCCTCCCTGGCGACGACGGACCGGATCCCGTCCGCGCCGACCGTGAGGGCGGCGTCGAACCGCACCTCCCGGTCGCCCGCCAGCCCGCGGACCCCGCTGACCCGGCCCTGCTCGTCGTGCAGCAGGCCGGTCACGGTCGTGCCGTACCGCACGTCCGCGCCCGCGGCGGCGGCCGCGTCGACCAGGATCCGGTCGAGGACGTGCCGGCGCGGCGCGTAGAGGGCGTCCACCCCGGCGCTCGGCTTGATGGACACGTGCACCGGCTCCGCGCCCGGGTAGTGGAACGTCACGCTCCGGACCGGCGGCGTGCCCGCCGCCGCCACCCGGTCCAGCAGCCCCCACCGGGAGAGCTGCAGCACGCCGGCGCGCATCAGCGCGTGCGTGGAGAGCGTGTCGCTCCCATAGCTGCCCCGGTCGACC
Organism: Nocardioidaceae bacterium; assembly: GCA_035718765.1. Classification (GTDB taxonomy): domain Bacteria; phylum Actinomycetota; class Actinomycetes; order Propionibacteriales; family Nocardioidaceae; genus Nocardioides_B. The sequence goes on along the minus strand of DASTGV010000041.1, from coordinate 4,375 downwards.
AGCGCGACCCGCAGGCCGGCCCGGGCGAGCAGCATCGCCGTGGAGGCGCCCGCGACCCGGGCGCCCACCACCACCACGTCGTACTCGTTCATGCCGCCGGCTCCTCTCCCTCGAGACCCTGCCGCCCGGCGGAAGCCCGCTCGGACGACCCCAGCAGGTGCGCGACGACAGCGCGTGCGTCGTGCCGGGCACCGTCGATCAGCCCCGAGTCGCGCCGGTGCTGGAACCGCTGCCCGACGACGTAGAGGCCGGGTGCCGGCGTCACGCCCCGGTTCTGCCGGATGCTCCCGTCCGGCTCCAGGACCGGCAGCCGCAGCCACGGGAAGTCGGGCCGGAACCCGGTGGCCAGCAGCACGGTGCCGATCCGCTCGGCGGGCAGGTCGAGCCGCTCCGGCGTGGGCGGGACGTCGACCGGGCGGGGCCGGACCGCGGGCAGCACCTCGTGGGTGAGCCCGGACCGGTGCACGTACCCGTCCACGGTGTCGAGGAACCGGTGCATCTTCCGGTCCGCGGCCGCCACCGTGCCGGCCAGGTCGTGGCCGAGGTGCACGGTGTGGCCGTCGACGCCCTCGACCCGCCCGACGAGCCGGACCCCGCGGGCCTGGAGTGTGGCCAGGTCGAGGTCGCGGCCGTACGACTCGGGGCCGTTGCGGCCGACGAGCTGGAGCGAGGTCTCCCGGCGGGCGGCGGCCGGGTCGGGCATCTCGTCGATCGTGCGCGCGAGCCGCCCGGTGGTCTCCATCCACCAGAACACGTCCATCCCCCGGTACCGGCGCGGCATCCGGGTGTGCCCGCCGACGGCGAGGACCACCCGGCGACCGGCGCGGGCCAGCTCGTCGGCGATCTGCGCCCCCGACGAGGAGGCCCCGACGACGAGGACGCCACCGGGGGCGAGCTGTCGCGGGTTGCGGTACCGGTTCGAGGTCAGCACCTTGGCGTCCCCCACCCGGTCCAGGTGCTCGAGCGCCGGTGGCACGTTCGGCCGGCCGTGCGGGCCGGTGGCCACCACCACGTGCCGGGCGTGCCAGGTGCTCCGGTTCGTGACGACCCGGTACCCGTCGCCGCTGCGCGACAGGTCGACGACCGTCGTACCGGGCAGCACGGGGGCGTCGAACGACTCGGCGTACCGGACCAGGTGACGCACGAACCGGCCGGCGCTCATGTAGCCCTCGGGGTCCGGGCCGCCGTACCACCAGCCGGGGAGCCGGCTCATCCAGCTCGGGGTCAGCAGGTGCAGGGAGTCCCATCGTGCGGTGCGCCAGTGCTCGCCGACCCGGCCGCGGTCGAGCACCACGTGGTCCCGGCCGGCGTCGGTGAGCAGCCGGCTCACCGCCAGGCCCGCGTGACCGGCGCCGACCACGACCGTGTCGACGGCGCTCATGACGCGGAGGTGACCACGTCGACGACGACCGGCGTGGGGTTGGTGAGGGCGTCGTAGACGGCCGACCGGCGGCGGGACTGGTCGACGATCTTGCGCAGGGTCTCGTCGTCCGCGTCACCCTCGATCTCGAAGGTGACCTTGATCTGCTTGTAGCCGTTGCGGACCGACTCGTCGCCCAGGCCCAGGATCCCGAGCAGGTCGATGTCGCCCTCGACCCTCGAGCGCACCTTGGTGAGCTCGACGCCACGGGCGGCGGCGATGTTGGCGATGCCTGAGGTGAGGCAGGCGGCGATCGCGTGCAGCAGGTACTCGGCCGCGGTCGGTGCGTGGTCCGAGCCGACCAGTACCTCCGGGTGGTCGGCCTCGACCACGGTCTCGTGCTTGTGCTGCATCTCCTGTCCGGCCCCGAAGAAGCCGGAGTAGGTGGAACGGCTGTGGGTGCCGCTCACCCAGGTGTTGTCCACCCGGAACTGGAAGGCCGCGATGTCGTTCTGCGCCTTCACGGCGTCGAGGGTCGCGAAGAGGGTCGGGACGTCCACGCCGTTGAGGGGCTGGGCCGCGGTGATGCTCATGGGTTCCTCCAAGAGGTTGGTGATCGGATGACCGGAACTCTGGAGGGGCCGCCTTCCCTCGACCTTCCGCGGCGTCGCCAGAGGGCGGCCGGCGGGGGAAGGTCGCCGGAAGGGGCCGGTCCGACGTTCTCCGGGACACCCGGACCCGACCCACCAGGAGAACGTCATGACCGACCACCCACTGGCCTACTACGTCGCCCAGGCCCGGAACCGCGAGATCGAGCGGATCGCCCGCCGGCCGGAGAGCCTGATGGGCGAGGAGCTGCGGCACACCGGCCGGACCGGCCGCCGGCGTCGGGGGTGGCGCCGCACCTGACAGGACCGGCCCCCGGCCACCGCCGCACACGCGATGAGTTCTGCTCCGCCGAGCCGTCTGATACTGCAAAGGGGCTCTCCCCGAGCCAGGCCCGGAGCGGAAGGACACGGATGATGAGGAAGCTGGTCGTGAGCACGTTCCTGACCCTCGACGGGGTGATGCAGGCCCCGGGCGGGCCGGGCGAGGACGACAGCGGCGGCTTCACGCACGGCGGCTGGTCGGTGCGCTACTGGGACGAGCACATGGGGCAGGTCATGGGCGCGGCGATGAGCACGCCCTTCGACCTGGTGCTCGGGCGCAGGACCTACGACATCTTCGCGGCGTACTGGCCGCACGCACCGGAGGAGGCCGGCGCCAAGCCGCTGAACGACGCCACCAAGTACGTCGCGTCGCGGAGCCGTCCCACGCTGGAGTGGGCCGGGTCCGTGCTGATCGAGGGGGACGCGGCCGAAGGCGTCGCCGCGCTCAAGGAGGGCGAGGGCCCCGAGCTGCAGGTGCACGGCAGCGGGAACCTGGTCCAGACGCTGCTGCGCCACCACCTCGTCGACGAGTTCCGGCTGTGGGTGTTCCCCGTGGTCCTCGGGTCCGGCAAGCGCCTGTTCGCCGACGGCACCGTGCCCACCGGGCTGAGCCTGGTCGACAGCACCGTCTCCACGACGGGGGTCGTGATCGGGACCTACGAGCCGGCGGGCGAGGTCGTCACCGGGTCGTTCGCGCTGGACTGACCGGTTTCCCTGGCCGGTTCCCCGGACCGGTGCCGCCGGGCGACGTCTTGACGGGACCTTTACCGGTCGCCGTCGCCCGGCTAGACCGGCTTCCGGAAACTCCGGGTCTCCCTGGACCCGTCGGGCGGGCGCGCCTAGAAAAGACCCTATGAGGCAGTCGCAGCCGCACCTCGGGTACCCAGGTCAGTGGCTGGTCTACCACGTCGCAGCGTGGTGGGGGCTGCTCGCGGCCGTCGCCGGGATCTGGCTCTACAACACCGCGGAGCGAGCCCACGACCCGAGCGGCTGGGCCCCGCTGCCCGTCGACCACTACGTCGTCATCTTCGCGGTCACCATCACGCTGGTGATCTACACCGGCAGCCGGTGGCGCCAGGCGGCGCACTCGTCCGTCCACTGACCGGTCCCGCCGCCCCGTGGGTGGTCGCTCGCGTGGGGCTCAGCCGTGCGCCATGTCCACGAAGCGGGAGTAGTGGCCCTGGAAGGCGACGGTGAGGTCGCGGGTCGGCCCGTTGCGGTGCTTGGCGACGATGATGTCGGCCTCGCCCGGACGGGTGGACTCCTTCTCGTAGACGTCCTCGCGGTGCAGCAGGATCACCATGTCGGCGTCCTGCTCGATGGAGCCCGACTCGCGCAGGTCCGAGACCATCGGCCGCTTGTCGGCGCGCTGCTCGGCGCCACGGTTGAGCTGGGAGAGCGCGACGACCGGGATCTCCAGCTCCTTGGCGAGCAGCTTGATCTGCCGGGAGAACTCGGAGACCTCGATCTGGCGGGACTCGACCTTCTTGCCCGAGGTCATCAGCTGGAGGTAGTCGATGACGATGAGCCGGAGGTCGTGGCGCTGCTTGAGGCGGCGGGCCTTGGCCCGGATCTCCATCATCGTCATGTTCGGCGAGTCGTCGATGAACAGCGGAGCGGAGGAGACCTCGCCCATCTTGCGGGCCAGCCGCGTCCAGTCGTCGTCGTTCATGTTGCCGTTGCGCATGTGGTTGAGCGGGATCTTCGCCTCCGCCGACAGCAGCCGCATGGTGATCTCGTTGCGGGTCATCTCCAGGCTGAAGATCACGCTGGCCATGTTGTGGTGGATCGACGCGGCCCGGCAGAAGTCCAGCCCGAGCGTGGACTTACCCATCGCGGGACGGGCCGCGATGATCACCATCTGCCCCGGGTGCAGGCCGTTGGTGAGCTCGTCGAGGTCGGCGAAGCCGGTGGGCACGCCGATCATCTCGCCGTCGCGGTTGTTGATCGCCTCGATCTCGTCGAGCGCGGACTCCATGATCGCGCTCAGCGGGGCGTAGTCCTCGGACGTGCGCTTGTCGGTGACCTGGTAGACCTCGGCCTGCGCCCGGTCGACCACCTCGTCGACCTGGCCCTCGCCGGCGTA
>DASTGV010000040.1:0-9225 GCA_035718765.1 Nocardioidaceae bacterium | reverse complement strand
CGCCCTAGAGTGGCTGGCATGCCGACCGACTGCCTGTTCTGCAAGATCGTGACCGGGGACGTGAAGGCCGACGTGGTGCACGAGACGGACACGACGATCGCCTTCCGCGACATCGAGCCGCTGGCGCCCACGCACGTGCTGGTCGTCCCGCGCCGCCACGAGCCGGACGCCGCCGCGCTCGCGAAGGCCGCGCCGAACGAGCTGGTGGACCTGGTCCAGGCCGCCGCCGCGGTGGCCGAGCAGGACGGTCTCGGCGAGGGGTACCGCCTGGTGTTCAACACCGGCCCGGCCGCCCACCAGACGGTGTTCCACGCCCACCTGCACGTGCTCGGCGGGCGGCCCATGGGCTGGCCCCCGGGATGAGCCGGCCCCCGCGTACGTCGGCCGGGGCGGCCCTGCCGGCGCTGGTGCTGGCCCTGGTGCTGGCCCTCGTGCTCGCCGCCTGCTCCACCGGCGGCAAGCCGTCGACGAGCGCCGAGCCGGCCGCGGCCTCACCGTCGACCGACGCCGCCGGCCCGACCCACACCCCGTCGCACGCCGCGGCGAAGCTGAAGCCGCTGCGGGCGGGTGAGCGCCGGGTCGAGGTCGCGATGCCGAAGCCCTACACGCCGTCCGCGCCCTACGGCACCGGCACCGACGACTACCGCTGCTTCGTCCTGGACCCGCACCTGACGAAGGACGCCTACATCACCGGCCTCAACATCCTGCCCGGCACGCCGTCGGTGGTGCACCACGTGATCCTGTTCCGGCTGCCGCCGGCCTCGGTCGCCGCCGCGGAGGCCAAGGACGCCGCCGAGCCGGGCGAGGGGTGGACCTGCTTCGGCGACACCGGGCTCAGGTCGCAGGGCGCGTCCCTCGACGACGCCCCCTGGCTGGGTGCCTGGGCGCCGGGCGGCTCCGAGCAGGTGATGGCCGGCGACGTCGGCGTGCCCATGCAGCGCGGGTCGAAGGTGGTCATGCAGGTGCACTACAACCTGCTGGCCGGCCCGCGGCCCGACGTGACCACCGCCCAGCTGCGGCTCGCGCCGCAGAGCAAGCACCTGGCGGCGCTCCGCACGATGCTGCTGCCGGCGCCGGTCGAGCTGCCCTGCCGGGCCGGGCACGACTCGTCCCCGCTGTGCGACCGCGCGGCGGCCCTGGCCGACGTACGCAAGCGGTTCGGGTCGGAGGTCGGGATGACCGCCGACTACCTGCACCTGCTCTGCGGGCCCGTCCACGCCGGGAACGTGCAGACCTGTGACCGGACCCTCCAGGCGCCGGCCACCATCCGCGCGGCCGCGGGCCACATGCACCTGCTGGGCCGGGCGGTGAAGGTCGAGGTCGACCCCGGCACGCCGAAGGCCCGCACGGTCCTCGACATCAAGAGCTGGAACTTCGACAACCAGGGCGCCCGGCCGGTGCGGCCGGTGCGGCTGCACCGCGGCGACACGGTGCGGGTGACCTGCCGGCACGACCAGTCCCTGCGCGACCTGCTGCCGGCGTTCAAGGGGCAGCCCGAGCGCTACGTGCTCTGGGGCGAGGGGACCACCGACGAGATGTGCCTCGGGATCCTGCTGGTCACGCGCCCCTGAGCTCGAACCACAGCTGGGCCACGAACCACGCGGTGACCGCCACGAGCATCACCCAGGCCACGATCCGGTGGGACAGCTTGCGGGAGTCCAGCGACGAGGCGATCGCGATCATCCCCGCGTCGTCGCTCCACCGGTCGATGCCCATCCGCTGGGCGTCCTGGGGGAACGGGTTGCCCGGCAGGAAGTCCTCGGGCTCGATGAGCTCGACCCCGTGCTCGTCGGGGTGCTCCGGCTCGTCGAACGCCTGCATGAACGCACTCTAGGTCATGGGCCCGACCGGCCCCGGGGAAACGGGCTGGCGCTCGACGGGGACCGCTCCCGTAAACTTGGGCCGACCAGCCCGAAGCGGGCACATCGAGCACAGAGCGGGAGGTCGGCCCGAGAGCCGCCCATGAGTGAGCCTGACACCCAGCCGGACCTGCCGGCGCACGCGATCGTGGTGCCCAACAGCATCCCGATGGTCGCTCTCCTCGGCCCCCGCGACGAGCACCTCGCACTGATCGAGAAGGCCTTCAAGGCCGACGTGCACGTCCGTGGCAACCAGGTGACCCTCCGGGGCGAGCCCGCCGAGGTCGCCCTCGTCGAGCGTCTCCTCGACGAGCTGGTCACGATCATCCGCACCGGCCAGGGCGTGACCACCGAGACGGTCGAGCGGGCCATCGGCATCCTGCGCACCGAGACCACCGAGCGCCCCGCGGACGTGCTGTCGCTGAACATCCTGTCCAACCGCGGCCGGACGATCCGCCCGAAGACGCTGAACCAGAAGCGCTACGTCGAGGCGATCGACAAGCACACGATCGTCTTCGGCATCGGGCCCGCCGGCACCGGCAAGACCTACCTCGCGATGGCCAAGGCCGTGCAGGCGCTGCAGTCCAAGAACGTCAACCGGATCATCCTGACCCGGCCGGCCGTCGAGGCGGGGGAGCGGCTCGGGTTCCTGCCCGGCACGCTCAGCGAGAAGATCGACCCGTACCTGCGGCCGCTGTACGACGCGCTGCACGACATGCTCGACCCCGAGACGATCCCGAAGCTGCTCGCGGCCAGCACCATCGAGGTGGCGCCGCTGGCGTACATGCGCGGCCGCACCCTCAACGACGCGTTCATCATCCTCGACGAGGCGCAGAACACCTCGCCCGAGCAGATGAAGATGTTCCTCACCCGGCTCGGCTTCGGCTCCAAGATGGTCGTCACCGGCGACGTCACGCAGGTCGACCTGCCCACCGGCACCAAGAGCGGGCTGCGGATCGTCGAGAACATCCTCGACGGCATCGAGGACGTCTCGTTCAACCGGCTGACCTCGCACGACGTGGTCCGGCACCGCCTCGTCGGGCACATCGTCGCGGCGTACGACGAGTACGAAGCGCGCCGCCCCGACGCCGGTGACCCGGTCCCCGACCCGCGCCGCCGAGACCCCCGCCCCCGACGAACGCAGGCATGAGGCACCCATGAGCATCGAGGTCCTGAACGAGTCAGGGACCGAGGTCGACGCCCACGAGCTCTCGCGGCTCTCCCGTTTCGTGATGGACCGGATGCGGGTGCACCCCCTCGCCGAGCTGTGCATCAAGATCGTCGACGAGGCCACCATCGCCCAGCTCAACGAGCAGTGGATGGACAAGGAGGGCCCGACGGACGTGCTGGCCTTCCCGATGGACGAGCTGCGGCCCGGCCTGGTCACCGAGGAGCCCGAGGAGGGCGTGCTGGGTGACCTGGTGCTGTGCCCGGCGGTCGCCGAGCGGCAGGCCAAGGAGGCCGGCCACCCCACCAGGGACGAGGTCGAGCTGCTGACCGTGCACGGCATCTTGCACCTGCTCGGCTACGACCACGCCGAGCCGGAGGAGCACCGGGAGATGTTCGGGCTCCAGGACCGGCTGCTCGGCGAGTGGCGGAGCCCCGCGACGTGAGCGTCGTCGACGTCACCCTGCTCGTCGTCGCGGCCGTCTCCGCGCTGGTGGCCGGGCTGTTCAGCAGCGCCGACGCCGCCCTCTCCTCGTTCTCCAAGGCCCGGGCCGAGGAGATCGCGAGCGAGGGCAGGTCCGGCTCCGCCCGCCTGCTGGTGATCGTGGAGGACCCGCCGCGCTACCTGAACACCGCGCTGTTCCTGCGGATGCTCACCGAGATCGCCGCCATCGTCCTGGTCACCGTGGTGATGCTGGACCTGATGGTGCCGGGCGGCGGCTCGGAGTCCGGGCCGCAGGCCGACGGCGACCGCTGGTGGGCGATGCTCGCGTCGCTGGCGATCATGCTGGTCGTCTCGTTCGTCGTCATCGGCGTCGCCCCGCGCACCCTCGGCCGCCAGCACTCCGAGCGGGTGGCGCTGCTGTCCGCCGGCCCGATCATCGCGTTCACCAAGGTGCTCGGCCCGGTGCCGCGGCTGCTGATCCTGGTCGGCAACGCGATCACCCCGGGCCGCGGCTTCAGCGAGGGCCCGTTCGCCTCCGAGGCCGAGCTGCGCGAGCTGGTCGACCTGGCCGAGGCGAGCAGCGTGATCGAGTCCGGCGAGCGGCAGATGATCCACTCGGTCTTCGAGCTCGGCGACACGATCGTGCGCGAGGTGATGGTGCCGCGCACGGACGTGGTCTTCATCGAGAAGAGCAAGACCCTGCGGCAGGCCATGTCGCTGGCGCTGCGCAGCGGCTACTCCCGGATCCCGGTCGTCGGCGAGAACCTCGACGACGTCGTCGGGTTCGCCTACCTCAAGGACGTCACCAAGCGGGTCTTCGACCGTCACGAGGCCGAGACCACCGAGCGGATCGAGTCGGTGATGCGACCGGTCCTCTACGTCCCGGACTCCAAGCCCGTCGACGCGCTGCTGCGCGAGATGCAGGCCGAGCGCAAGCACATCGCCATCGTCGTCGACGAGTACGGCGGCACCGCCGGCCTGGTCACCATCGAGGACGTGCTCGAGGAGATCGTCGGCGAGATCACCGACGAGTACGACGTGGCCCGCGTCGACGTCGAGCGGCTCGCGAACGGCGCCACCCGGGTCAGCTCGCGCTACCCGGTCGACGACCTCGAGGAGATCAGCGGCGTCGCGGTGGAGGACGACGACGTGGACAGCGTCGGCGGCCTGATGGCCAAGCACCTCGGCCGCGTGCCGATCGCGGGCTCGGTGGTGGAGGTGCACGGGCTGCGCTTCGAGGCCGAGGCGCCCTCGGGCCGGCGCAACCGGATCGGCACCGTGCTGGTGAGCCGGCTCGAGCCGGCCCACGAGGAGCCGGCCGAGGAGCCCTACCCTGAGCACCATGCCGGCTGACCCTCCCGACGTCCACGTCGCCTTCGCCCCCGACGACCCCGAGTCCGCCAAGCTCGTCACCCTGGCCCGCTCGACCCGGGCCCGGACGCGCGCCGCGGAGGGCGCCTGCGTCCGGGACCAGGACGGCCGCACCTACGCGGCCGCGACGGTCGACCTGCCGACCCTGCGGCTGAGCGCGGTCCAGCTCGCCGTGGCGATGGCGGTCACGAGCGGGGCGCGCGGCCTGGAGGCGGTGGTCGTGCTCGGGGACGCCGCCGTCGTCGACGAGCACGACCTGTCCGTCGTCCGCGACCTGGCCGGTGCCGGCGTGCCCGTGCACCTCGCGGCCCCCGACGGGACGGTCGTCGCCTCCGTCGCCTCCTGAGGTTCCGGACCCGCGGGTTCCCGTTCCGCACGATCGCTGTAACCTTCAAGTAATGAGCAGCGATAGGTTGTCCCTGTGAGCGATGTGGTGGGGTGGGCCGCACACCGCGAGGCGGTGGCCCGGCTGCGGGGGTCGTACGACGCCATCCCGCCCGGCGCGCCGGTGCGGCTGGCCAAGCGGACGTCGAACCTGTTCCGCCATCGGTCCCGGGTGCAGACCCCCGGCCTCGACGTCTCCGGGCTCGCGGGCGTCGTGTCCGTGGACGTCGCGCCCGACGGCACCGCCATCGCGGACGTCCAGGGGATGTGCACCTACGAGGACCTCGTGGACGTCACCCTGCCGCGCGGCTACATCCCGTACGTCGTCCCGCAGCTGCGCAGCATCACGCTCGGCGGCGCGGTGACCGGTCTCGGCATCGAGTCCACGTCGTTCCGCAACGGGCTGCCGCACGAGTCCGTGACCGAGATGGACGTGCTCACCGGGGACGGGCAGGTCGTCACCACCCGGCCGGGTGAGGACCTCTTCGACGCCTTCCCCAACTCCTACGGGTCGCTCGGGTACGCCACCCGGATCCGGATCCGCCTCGAGAAGGCGCCGCGGTTCGTGGGGCTCCGGCACCTGCGCTTCGACGACCTCGACGCGCTGGCCAAGACCATCGAGGCGGTCGTCGAGCAGGGCGAGCACGACGGGGTCCGCGTCGACGGCCTGGACGGCGTGGCGTTCGAGCCGGGGGAGTGCTACCTCACCCTCGCGACCTGGGACGACTCGCTCCCGGCGGACACCCGCACGTCGGACTACACCGGGATGCAGCCGTTCTACCGGTCGCTCCAGGAGCGCGAGACCGACACGCTCACGACCTACGACTACCTCTGGCGCTGGGACACCGACTGGTTCTGGTGCTCCGGGGCCTTCGGCCTGCACGACCCGCGGGTGCGCCGGCTGTGGCCGCGGCGGTGGCGCCGCAGCGACGTCTACTACCGGCTCGTCGGGCTGGAGAACCGGTTCGGCGTGATGGCGCGCATCGACCGGGCCCGCGGCAAGCCCGCGCGCGAGCGGGTGATCCAGGACATCGAGGTGCCCGTCGAGCGCACCGCGGAGTTCGTGCGCTGGTTCGACGAGCACGTCGGCATGCGGCCGGTCTGGCTCTGCCCGCTGCGCGCGACCCGGGCCTGGCCGTCGTACCCCCTCGCCCCCGGCGCGACGTACGTCAACGTCGGCTTCTGGGGCACCGTCCCGATCGAGCCCGGGGCGGCCGACGGGGACAAGAACCGCGCCGTCGAGGCCGAGGTGACCGCCCTCGGCGGACACAAGTCGCTCTACTCCGACGCCTACTACGACCGGGAGACCTTCGACCGGCTCTACGGCGTCGCCAACCAACGCAGGGTCAAGCAGCAGACCGACCCGGACAACAGGCTTACGGGCCTCTACGAGAAGGCGGTGAACCGTCGATGACGAGCACCCTGAACCGACCCGAGACACGGATCACCATCGGCGAGGCCATCACGCGGCTGATGCCGGAGGGCGTCCCCTTCCGCTTCACGGCGTACGACGGGAGCGCGGCCGGTCCCGCGGACTCCCCGATCCACCTGCACCTGGAGAACGAGCGCGGGCTGTCCTACCTCGTCACCGCCCCGGGCGACCTGGGCATGGCCCGGGCCTACGTCTCCGGCGACCTGACGCTGGAGGGGGTGCACCCCGGCAACCCCTACGACGCGATGGTGCTGCTCCAGCGGGAGTCGGGCTTCAAGAAGCCCTCGCCGGCCGAGGCCCTGAGGATCGTGCGCGGGCTCGGCTGGAGCACGCTCAAGCCGCCGCCCCCGCCGCCGCAGGAGGCGCTGCCGAAGTGGCGCCGGCTGCTCGAGGGCTTCCGGCACTCCAAGAGCCGCGACGCCGGGGCGATCCACCACCACTACGACGTCTCGAACCGGTTCTACGAGATGGTCCTCGGGCCGTCGATGACCTACACCTGCGCGTGCTTCCCGACCGAGGACGCCACCCTGGAGGAGGCGCAGTACGCCAAGTACGACCTGGTCGCCCGCAAGCTCGGGCTGCAGCCCGGCATGCGGCTGCTCGACATCGGGTCGGGCTGGGGCGGGATGGTCCGGCACGCCGCCCAGCACTACGGCGTCGAGGTCGTCGGCGTCACGCTGTCGCGGGAACAGGCGGCCTGGGCCCAGGAGGCGATCAAGCGGGACGGTCTCGACGACGTGGCCGAGGTGCGCTTCGGTGACTACCGCGACGTGCGCGACACCGGCTTCGACGCGGTGAGCTCGATCGGGCTCACCGAGCACATCGGCGTCCGCAACTACCCGGCGTACTTCGCGTTCATGCGGGACAGGCTCGTCCCGGGCGGCCGGCTGCTCAACCACTGCATCACCCGGCCCGACAACGCCGCCACGGACACCGGCGCCTTCATCGACCGCTACGTGTTCCCCGACGGCGAGCTGACCGGCTCCGGGCGGATCATCACCGAGATCCAGAACCTCGGGCTCGAGGTGCGCCACGAGGAGAACCTCCGCGAGCACTACGCGCTGACCCTCAAGGGCTGGTGCGAGAACCTCGAGGCGCACTGGGACGAGTGCGTCCGCGAGGTCGGGGAGGGCACCGCGAAGGTCTGGGGCCTCTACATGGCCGGGTCGCGGCTGTCGTTCGAGCGCAACGAGATCCAGCTGCACCAGGTGCTGGCCGTGAAGCCCGATGCGGACGGAAATGCCCGGTTCCCGCTCCGCCCCACCTGGCTCGGCTGACCGCAGCCTTTACCCACGAGGTTCCGCCGCGGTCCGAAAATCGCCCGTCCCGCGCGTAACCTTTGAAGGGTCCTCGACGATTACACCGTCGAGGACTCATCCACTGCGTGGGAGGGTGCATGAGTCCGGTGTCAGGTCTCGGTCTGACACGGCGGAGGAAACCCCTCACCCTCTGCCGGCGCATGACCCTGGGTGCTGGCCCGGTGGAACCCCCGTCCACCGGGCCGGCACGCTACCCCTGGTGGGCGCGCGGGGCGGGCGATGACGCCTGACCGCCCGAGCGACGCCCTGACCGACGACCTCGTCACCGCGGCGGTCGCCGGTGACGGGGACGCCCTGGGCACGGTGTACCGGATCCTCGCCCCGAAGGTGCTGGGGTACCTCACGGCACACGGCGCCGAGGACCCCGAGGGCCTGACGAACGAGGTGTTCCTGCACGTCCTGCGGAGAATGGGAGGTCTGGTGGGTGGCTCGGCCGGTCTGCGGACCTTCGTCTTCTCCGTCGCGCACGCGCGGCTCGTCGACGACGTCCGCCGCCGCTCCCGCCGCCCCGCCCAGCACCCGTACGAGCCCGACCTCGACGAGCGCCAGGCGCACTCCGCCGAGCAGACGGCGCTGTCCGGCGTGGACGCGCACCACCTCGAGGAGATGCTCGGCCGGCTCAACGAGGACCAGCGCACCGTGATCACGCTGCGCGTGCTCGGCGACCTCACCGTCGAGCAGACCGCGGAGATCCTCGGCAAGAGCGCCGGGGCGGTCAAGCAGCTGCAGCGTCGGGGGCTCCTGGTGCTGCGCTCCCTCATGGACCGAGGGGAGGTGGCCCTGTGAGCACGTCGTCCGTCGTCGCCGACCTGGTCGACGACGCCCGGGAGTTCCTCGACGGCGGCACCGCCGAGCTGACCGAGCTCCTCGAGGGCGTCGCGGCGTACGGCGACCGCCCCGTGCCCGCGCCGAGCGCCGAGCTCGCCCTGCTGCTCGCCGGCCGGCCCGCCGCCCCGGCACATAACGACACCCCCGCACGAACGACTCGGCAGCCTCGGCGAACGCGGCGTGCGTGGCCGCGATGGTCCGCGTGTCGGGCGCCGCGGCGCCGGTGCTGTCGATCACCCGCTCGACCACGACACGGCCCGCGACCCCCGCGTCGAGCAGGTCGTGCGGATACGCGAGCGGCCGGCACGACAGCAGGTCCACCGACGGCAGCCGGTGCAGCTGCGCCGGCAGGTAGACGCGCCCCGGCTCGAGCAGCGTGTCCGAAGGCAGCGGTGTCACCATCGTCGCGAGCACGACCGA
>DASTGV010000039.1:0-15168 GCA_035718765.1 Nocardioidaceae bacterium | reverse complement strand
GGCCGACGTGTCGAAGCCGGCCTCCCCCAGCGCGGCGACGGCGCACAGGGCGTTGGCGACGTTGAACGCGCCGGTGAGCGGGACCCGGGTGGTGACGGTCTCGCCCGTGGGCGTGTGCACGGTGAACACGGACCCGGTGGGATCGAGGCGTACGTCGGTGGCGCGCCAGTCCGCGTCGGCCCCCGTCGCCGAGAACGTCCGCACCGGCACCGTGGCCTGCCCGACCAGCCGCCGGCCGAACTCGTCGTCGACGTTGACCAGGCCGAGCCGGGACCGCTCCGGGGTGAACAGCGACGCCTTGGCGGCGAAGTAGTCCTCGACGTCGGCGTGGAAGTCGAGGTGGTCGCGGCCGAGGTTGGTGAAGCAGGCGACGTCGAACACCACCCCGTCCACGCGGCCCATCACCAGGGCGTGGCTGGAGACCTCCATCACGCAGGCCGCCACGTCCCGCTCGGCCATCACCGCGAACAACGCGTGCAGGTCGGGCGCCTCGGGGGTGGTGAGCGAGGTCTTCACGTCCACGCCGGCGACCCGGGTGCCGACGGTGCCGACGACCGCCGACCGGACGCCGGCGGCGCCCAGGGCGGCGTCCGCGAGCCGGGTGGTGGTGGTCTTGCCCTGGGTGCCGGTCACCGCGACCATCCGGAGCCGCCGGGCGGGCTGGCCGTAGACGCGGGCGGCGAGGTCGCCGACGACGTCGCGCGGGCGCTCCACCACGAGCACGGGGACGCCCGCGCCGGCGCAGAGCGCCGCGCCCTCCGGGTCCGTGAGCACCGCCACGGCCCCGTCGGCGACGGCCCGGGCGGCGTACGACGCGCCGTGCGCGCGCGCTCCGGCCGGGGCGACGTACAGGTCGCCCGGCTGCACGCGCAGCGAGCTGATCGTCACGCCGGTCACGAGGGGGTCGGTGCCCCGGGTCGGGTCTGCCTGCCGGTCGAGGAGCCGGTCCCCGAGCCAGGCGACGACCTCCCGGAGCGGAGTCGCCACCGGCGCGTCGGGGCGCAGCGGGACGAGGTCGATCACGCCCGAGAGGCTACCGGTCGTGCTCACCACTCGATGCGGGGCGTGGGTGCCTTGCGGCCGGTCGGCGGCACGGCGTACTTCTGCAGCACGTAGCTCATGATCTTGTGGAAGGCCGGACCACCGACCGAGCCGCCGCCGCCGCCGTTCTTCGGGTCCTGGACCACCACGTAGGCGAGGAACCGCGGGTTGTCGGCGGGCGCGAACCCGGCGAAGGACACCGTGAAGGTGCCGTCGTAGCAGCGGCAGGTCTTGCCGACCCGCTGCGCGGTGCCGGTCTTGCCGGCGACGCGGTAGCCGTCGATGGCGGCGCCCGCGGCGGTGCCGGTGTCGGGGTTGGTGACCGACTCCATCATCTGCGCGGTGAGCTTCGCGGCGCGGGCGCTGACCACGCGGTGCGTCTTCGAGGTGTCGGAGCCGACCGTCTGACCGCCCGAGGTGGTCGCCTCCCCCTTGACCAGGCTCGGGGAGACGTAGACCCCGCCGTTGGCGATCGTGTTCACCGCCGCTGCCATCTGCACCGCGTTGACCGCGAGGCCCTGGCCGAAGGCGATGGTGTCCTGGTTGATCTGCGACCAGTTCCGCCAGTTGTTGAGCACCCCGGAGGACTCGCCGCGCACGCCGATGTTCGTGCGCGTGCCGAGCCCGAACCGGCGCAGGTAGTCGTAGAGCTCCTTGTGCTGGAACTGGCTGGCGGCCAGCACCGTGCCGATGTTCGACGACTTGGCGATGACGCCGGTGAGGGTGAGGTGCAGCGTCCCGTGCGGGAAGTAGTCGTGGATCACGTGGCTGCCCCGCGGGAGCTGGGCCGGCACGGTGATCTTGGTGTCCGGGGTGACCTTGCCGGCGTCGATGAGCGAGGAGGCGGTCAGCACCTTCTCGACCGAGCCGGGCTCGTAGACGTCGCGCAGCGCACGCGAGCCGAGGTCCGCCTTCGAGGACAGGCCCGGGTTGTTGGCGTCGAAGGTCGGGTAGTCCGCGACCGAGAGCAGCTGCCCGGTGTGCGTGTCCATCACGACGGCGGCGCCGGACGAGCCGCCGGAGCCCTGGACGGCCTGGCGGACCACCCGCTGGGTGTACCACTGCACGTCGCGGTCGATGGTCAGCTCGAGGTCGTGCCCGCTCTTGGGCGGGACCGTGCTGTTGTCGCCGAGCGGGATGCGGTTGCCGCCGCCGGTCTCGTAGGTGGCCGATCCGTCCTTGCCGGACAGCATCGGGTCGAACATCAGCTCCGCGCCCTCGCCGGCGTCGCCGTTGGCGTTCATGAAGCCGACCAGGTTGGCCGCGATGTCGGCGGCCGGGTAGGTGCGCACCGGGTCGCGGCGGGTGTCGATGCCCTTCCAGCCGTGGGCGTCGATGGCCTGGACGATCCCCTCGGCCTCGGTGGACGGCACCCGCCGGGCGATGTACTGGAAGTGGGTGTCCGGCTTGCGCAGCCGGTCCAGCACGTCGAAGTAGTCCACGTCGAGGCGCCGGGCGATGATCGTGGCGATCCCGCTGGCGTGCTTCACGGTCATCGTCGGGTCCGCGACGATCATGAGGCCGTCGACGGACTCCGCGAGCGGCACCCCGTTGCGGTCCTTGATGGTGCCGCGGGTCGCGGGCAGGGTCACCGTGACCACGCCCTCGGAGCGGGCCTTCGCGACGTACGCCTGCGCGTCGACGCCCTGGAGCTGGAACAGCCGGGCCGCGAAGACGGAGACGACCATCGCGATCAGGATGAACCCGATCCGCAGCCGGACGAGCGAGGCCCCGCGCAGCGAGCGCAGCCGGGGGCGGCGGCGACGCTGGACGGGCTGCGGGCGGCCGGGCCGCGGCGGGCCGGGACGCGGGCGGCTGCCCTGGGTCAACGCTGGCTCCCCTGCTGCCGGTGGCGGTCGTGGCTCTTCTTTGTACCCGCCTTCCCGGTGCCGGCCGGGCTCGGCGCGCCGTCGGTGGCGGACGGCTTCGCCTCGATCACGACCGGGGTGGGCCGCAGGTTCTTCGGCTTGCGGGTCGGCAGCGGCAGCACCCGGATGGCGTTCTCGGGGGTGGCCGGGGTGGGCTTGCCGAGCACCGTGCCGTCGGAGAGGCGGATGAAGGCGGGGGCGCTCGGCGGCACCATGCCCATCCGCTTGGCCCGGACGGCCACCCGCTGCGGGTCGCGTAGGGCGTCGAGCTCCATGTTCAGGGACTGCTGCTTCGCGTCGAGGCGCGCGGCCTGGTCCTCCATCGCGGTGGCCGTGAAGGACGCCTGCTGCATCGAGGTGTTGAAGCACAGCAGGCCGGCCACACCCCCGACGAGCAGCAGCGACACGAGCACCACGAACGGCACCCGCGCGGCCCGGGCGGGCGTGCGGGGCACCACGGTCAGCCGGGCCCGCTCGACCGCCGCCTCGGCGATCCGCGGTACCCGGTTGCGGGCCTGGAACATCGGTGCGCTCATCTGGTTTCCCCTCCCCGGTGCTGCCTGGTCATGCCACTGCTCCCCCGTGCTCCCCGCCCCGGCCGTGTCCGGCGTGCACCCGCTCGACCGCGCGGAGCCGGACCGACGCCGCCCGCGGGTTGGCCTCGATCTCGGCGGGGCTCGCCTTCTCCGCGCCACGGGTGACCAGGCGGAGCGCCGGCTCGTGCCCCTCCGGCACGAACGGCAGGTCCGGCGGCACGTCGCTGCGGGTGGCCTCGGCGAAGACCTGCTTGGTGATCCGGTCCTCGAGGGAGTGGTAGCTCATGACGACGACGCGGCCGCCGACGCCGATCGCCTCGATGGCCGCGGGCAGCGCCCGGCGGAGCACCGACAGCTCGTCGTTGACCTCGATCCGCAGCGCCTGGAAGGTGCGCTTGGCGGGGTGCCCTCCGGTACGACGGGCGGGGGCCGGGATCGCGGCGTACAGCAGCTCGACCAGCCGTCCGGACCGGTCGAACGGCGC
The DNA here is from genome assembly GCA_035718765.1 of Nocardioidaceae bacterium. GTDB lineage: Bacteria > Actinomycetota > Actinomycetes > Propionibacteriales > Nocardioidaceae > Nocardioides_B. Next base: position 11,239 of record DASTGV010000039.1, on the reverse strand, counting down.
CTTGGCCCGCTCCCGGACGACGGCCTCGGCGATCCGGCGGGCGAACCGCTCCTCGCCGTACTCCCTGAGCACGCGGGCGAGCTCCTCGACGGAGTAGCCGTTGAGCACGTCCGCGGCGGTCGGGCCGTCGGTGTCGTTCATCCGCATGTCGAGCGGCGCGTCCTGGCTGTAGGCGAAGCCCCGCTCGCGGACGTCGAGCTGCATCGAGGAGACCCCGAGGTCGAACAGCACCCCGTCGACGCTCGGGTGGCCGAGCTCGGTGAGCACGTCGGCGATCTCGTCGTAGACCGCGTGCACGAAGGTGACCCGCCCGCCGTACGGCGCGAGGCGCTCCCGGCTGCGCTCGAGCGCGTGCACGTCGCGGTCGACGCCGATGACGTGGGCCTGGGGGCAGCGCTGCAGGACCGCCTCGGTGTGCCCGCCGAGGCCGAGCGTGGCGTCGACGAGCAGCGTCTGCTCGCGGTCGGTCCGCTGCAGGGCAGGGGCGACCAGAGCGACGACCCGGTCGAGCAGCACCGGGACGTGGCTGGGGCTCGTCATGTCAGCGGCCCTGGCCCGCCACGCGTACGAGGAGGAGGAGGGCGAGCGCGAAAGTCGTGGACGCGGTCGCGGAGAAGGCGATGACCACCATGCCGTCCCGGACCTCGTGCCGGACCCGGCGCAGTGGTGGAGCGCCGTGCGTGCTTGCCATGGTGTCGACCCCAAGCTGCTCGTGTGCGGGTAGGCGGATGCCGCCGGGTTCGTGGGGCCAGGTCCCCGTCCGCTCGTCCCTGAGGGAAGTCCCGTTCTGGCACCGGGGAAGGTGCGCCAGACCAGGGGCAGTGACAAGCGGACGCGAGACCTCGTCCAACGACTCCGGCTGTTGAGTTGTGCTGCGGGTGCTGCTCAGACGCCTGGGAAGACCTCGTCCGAGAGGTCGGCGAACGCCTGCTCCTGCTGGTCCGAGTAGCTCTGCCAGGCCGCGCTGTCCCAGATCTCGATCCGGTTCATCGCGCCGATCACGATGCAGTCCTTCGTCAGGGACGCGTACTCCCGCAGCATCGGCGGGAGCGTGATGCGGCCCTGCTTGTCCGGCGTCTCGTCCGAGGCGCCGGCGAAGAACATCCGCACGTAGTCCCGGGCCGCCTTGTTGGTGACCGGTGCCTCGCGCAGCCGCTCGGTGAGCTTGCCGAACTCCTCCATGGACCACACGTAGAGGCAGCGCTCCTGCCCTCGAGTGACCACGAGTCCCTCCGCCAGCTCGTCACGGAACTTCGCCGGGAGGAACAGTCGGCCCTTGTCATCGAGGCGGGGGGTGTAGGTGCCGAAGAACATCGGCGTCCCTCCCCATCTCGATGGAAAGAGCTTCCCTCTCCTCCACTGCGCACCACTCTACTCCACAACCCACCACCGTCAACCATTTCCACCGTGTTGAGCGGGGGTTTTGCCGCCCGGCGCACCCGGCGCGGACACCGCAGAGAGCCCGGCCGGCGGGGCTGTGGAGCGCGTGCAGCGCGCGACTTTCCGCGTTGTGGAGCGGGGTGGAGGATGGGGGTGGTGCGAAGTGGGGGAACCGGGGAGCGACCGGTGCCGAAGCGGGAGGAAACGGGCGGCTCCCCCGATTGGCACGATTTGATGTCGAACGTGGCGCGGCCCTGAGCGATGCGGTGACAGCAGTCGGGTGCGTGAGGTTGACTACACGCACCGAGCAGGCGGGCGGCCCGGTGCGGCCGACCAGGCGCGCACCGCGGCCCGTGTGAAGAAAGAGGACAGCGTGACCTCCACCCCCGAGACCGGCACCGGTGTCGCCCCCGTGCGACAGGACGGACCGGGCCACGACGGAGCCGACCTGGACACCCTCGCGCGGGTCACCGGTCGCATCCGGCGGAGCATCGAGACGGTCATCGAGGGCAAGCCCGAGGTGGCCAAGCTCGCCCTGGTCGTGATGCTGTCCGAGGGCCACCTCCTCATCGAGGACGTGCCCGGGGTCGGCAAGACGATGCTCGCCAAGGCGCTGGCCCGCTCCATCGACTGCTCCGTGCGCCGCGTGCAGTTCACCCCCGACCTGCTGCCCTCCGACGTCACCGGCGTCTCCGTGTTCAACCAGGACACCCGGGAGTTCGAGTTCCGTCCCGGCGGCGTCTTCGCGAACATCGTGGTCGGCGACGAGATCAACCGGGCCTCGCCCAAGACCCAGTCCGCGCTGCTCGAGTGCATGGAGGAGCGGCAGGTCACGGTCGACGGGACGACGTACCAGCTCGAGGCGCCGTTCATGGTGGTCGCGACGCAGAACCCGATCGAGATGGAGGGCACCTACACCCTCCCCGAGGCCCAGCGGGACCGGTTCATGGCCCGGGTGTCCATGGGCTACCCGGTCGAGGCCGCCGAGATCGCGATGCTGGACTCGCACACCCGCAGCAACCCGCTCGACGACCTGGAGCCGGTGGCCGACGCCGCCGAGATCCGCAAGCTGATCGACATCGTCGGCCAGGTCTACGTGTCCGAGGCGGTGCAGCGCTACGCCGTCGCGATCACGACGGCCACCCGCAAGTCCCCCGAGATCATGCTCGGCGCCTCGCCCCGCGCCACCCTGCACCTGGTGCGCGCGGCGAAGGCGACCGCCGCGATGGCCGGGCGCGACTACGTGATCCCCGACGACGTGCAGGACCTCGCGGTGCAGGTGCTCTCGCACCGGATGCTCACCACCGTCGAGGCCTCGATGAGCGGCCGCACCCCGGAGGCCGCGCTGCGCCAGATCGTCGCCGGGGTGGCGATGCCGTCGCTCAGCGGCCGCCGCAGCAACACCTGAGTGACCGACCACGGGGAGGGACGAGATGCGTGAGGCACTGGCGGCACTGACGGTCCGGGGCCGCGCGTTCCTGGCGGCGGGCGCCACCGCGTTCGTGTGCGCCATGGTCCTGGGCCACGACGAGCTGGTCCGGGTCGGTGCCCTCCTCCTGCTCCTCCCCCTGGCCACCGCGTTCTACCTCGGCCGCAGCCGCTACCGGCTCGGGCTGGTGCGCTCCCTGTCGCCCGGCCAGGTGGCCGCCGGCCAGCAGGCCCGGGTGCAGCTCGACCTCACCAACGACGGCCGGATGCCGACCGGGCTGCTGCTGCTCGAGGACCAGATCCCCTACGTGCTGGGCACCCGCCCGCGCTTCGTGGTGGACCGGATGGGCCCGCGGTGGAAGCGCAGCGTCGGCTACCTCGTGCGCTCCGACGTGCGCGGCAAGTTCGAGGTCGGCCCGATGAAGGTGCGGCTCTCCGACCCGTTCGGGCTCGTCGAGCTCGAACGGACCTTCCAGACCCGGTCCTCGCTGGTCGTCACCCCGCGGGTGGTGCCGCTGCCCGTCGTACCCCTCTCGGGGGTGTGGACCGGCTCCGGCGACAACCGGCCGCGAGCGTTCGCGAGCGGCAGCGCGGAGGACGTGACGGTGCGGGAGTACCGCCGCGGCGACGACCTGCGCCGGGTGCACTGGCGCAGCAGCGCGCACGCGGGCGAGCTGATGGTACGGCGCGAGGAGCAGCCCTGGCAGTCGCGGGCGACGCTCTTCCTCGACAACCGCAGGATCGCGCACCGCGGCACCGGCGCCGCCTCCTCCCTGGAGCACGCCGTGTCGGTCGCGGCGTCCGTGGCCGTCCATCTGGTGCAGCGAGGTTTCACGGTGCGGCTGGTCACCGCCGCCGGGGTCGACCACGGCGGCACCTGGCACGAGCAGCACGGCGCGCTGTCGGCGGAGACCGCGCCACTGCTCGAGTCGCTCGCGGTGCTGAAGGACACCAGCCACCCGCACATCGACCTCAAGTGGCTGCACGAGGGCGGGCACGCCGGCCTGCTCATCGCGGTCCTCGGCGACGTCGGTGAGCACGACAAGCCCGTGCTCACCCGGATGCGGCACTCCGTGGCGAGCGCCATGGCGGTGGTCCTCGACGTGCCCTCGTGGTCCCGCGGCTCCGAGCCCGGTGGGCTCGGCACGGCGCAGCACACCGCCTGGCTGGGCGCGCACGGCTGGCGGGCCGTGGCCTGCGGCCCGCAGGACCCGCTGCCCACCGTCTGGCAGGACCTCGGGGTCGCGGCCCGCAGCGGCACCAACCGCTCGCAGGCGCCTGCCGCCCCGCTCACCGGGAGCGCGTCGTGAACCGGCTGCACGACCTGCGCCCGACGACCTGGCTGCCGTCACTGCTCGCGGCGCTGACCACCTGGGTCACGATGCTCGCCTGGTCGAAGTTCGCGGAGAACCCGGCCGGCTTCCTGGTGCCGATCCTGGGCGGCTGCCTGCTCGTCGCCGTCGTCGGCATGCTGCTGCGCGGGCTCCGGCTGCCGGCGGTCGTCACCGCGCTGGTGCAGGTGCTGGTCGTGCTGCTGTGGCTGAACCACCGCGAGGCGGGCGCGCTGTCCTTCGGCGGCTGGGTGCCGACCCCCGGCTCGGTCCGGGCGCTGCTCGGCGCCTTCCACGACTCCGTGCTGGCGTCGCAGGCCTATGCCGCGCCCGTGCCGAAGACGGTGCCGGAGTTCTACCCGCTGCTGATCCTGGCCGGCACGCTGACCGCGGTGCTGATCGACTTCCTCGCGGTCGGTCTGCGTCGCGCGCCGCTGGCCGGGCTGCCCCTGCTGGCGCTGTACACCGCACCCGTCAGCATCCTCGACGGCGGCGTCTCGTGGCTGAAGTTCGGGCTGGCGGCGCTGTCGTTCCTGTTCCTGATCGCCGCCGAGGAGGCCCAGCGGCTGTCGCACTGGGGGCACCAGATCGTTCCCGGCGGCCGGATCTTCGACACCCAGACGACCGAGGTGAGCAGCGGGCCGATCTGGGCCAGCGCCCGCAAGATCGGGCTCACCGCCACCGGACTGGCCATCGTGGTCCCGGTGTTCGTCCCGACCCTGTCCGGCACGTTCTTCGGCGGCGGCAACGGCAACGGCAACGGCAACGGGGACGCGGTCTCGATCTCCAACCCGATGATCGACCTGAAGCGTGACCTGACCCAGGGTCCGGACGTCGAGCTGGTCCGGGTGACCACGACGGACCGCGACCCGTCGTACCTCCGGCTCACGGTGCTCGACTCCTTCGACGGCTCCGCCTGGCGGCCCTCCAGCCGCGACATCCCGCTGAAGCAGCGGGCCGACGGCGCGGTCGCCCGCCCGCCCGGACTGGACCGGACGGTGCCGACCAAGGAGATCGCCTCGACCGTGCAGGCGAGCGAGAACTTCAGGTCACGCTGGCTCCCCACGCCCTACCCGGTGGCGTCGGTCGACGCGCCCGGCGACTGGCGCTACGACCGCTCGACGCTGGACTTCATCAGCGCCGCCGACAACCAGACGACCGCCGGGATCACCTACCGGCTCCGCAGCCTCGACCTGGTCCCGTCGGCGGCCGAGCTGGCGGACGCGACTCCCGCACCCGCCTCGGTGTACACCCCGAACACCGCACTCCCCCGCGACCTCCCGGAGTCGGTGAAGGCGCTGGCCCGCTCCGTGACCAACGGGCAGCGCACGAAGTTCGAGCAGGCCGTCGCCCTGCAGCAGTGGTTCCGGGTGGACGGCGGGTTCCGCTACTCGACCGCCCGCCCGAACGGCAACAGCACCGACGACCTGGTCAGCTTCCTGAGCACCGGCAAGGACGGCCGGGTCGGCTACTGCGAGCAGTTCGCCGCGGCCATGGCGCTGATGGGCCGCAGCCTCGGCATCCCGTCGCGGGTCGCGGTCGGCTTCCTGCGACCCGACCAGATCGCCAAGGACACCTACGTCTACAGCTCCCGCGACCTGCACGCCTGGCCGGAGATGTACTTCGGTGGCATCGGCTGGGTGCGCTTCGAGCCCACCCCGCAGCGGGCCACCACGGTGCCGAGCTACACCACCCAGAAGGTGCCCGCACCCGACCCGAGCCAGAGCAGCTCCGCGCCGGCCGCCGCGCCGAGCCTGAACCGCATCGACCGCTCCGTGGACCCGACCACCGGCGCCCGGACCAAGAGCACCAAGCCGCTGGTCGCCCGCCCGGCGTTCCTCGCCCCCTTCGGGATCGTCCTGCTCGTGGTGGTCCTGCTGTTCACCCCCCGCACCCTGCGGACGGTCGTCCGCCGTCGCCGCTGGGCGCGCGCCGACGGGGCGGCCGAGGTCGTGGAGGCGGGCTGGAGCGAGGTGCGTGACACCGCCGTCGACCTCCGCGTCGCCTTCGACGACCGGGCCACGGTGCGTACGTCGGCCGCGGCCCTGCTGCACGCGTTCGGACGTCCCGGCGACGAGGACGACGCGCTGGGACGCGCCACCCACCGCGGTGCCGACGCCGACCCCGAGGCCACGCAGGCGCTGCGACGGCTCGTCGACCTGGTGGAGCAGGCCCGCTACGCGCGCCGGCTGCCGGCCGGTGAGGTCACGGTCGAGGGCGTGCGGGCGGACGTGGACCAGTGCGTGCAGTCCCTGCGGGCCGGGGCCGGCAAGCGGCGCCGTACCCGGGCCACCTGGCTGCCGGCCTCGCTGTCGACACCGGCGGAGGTCCGGGGCACCGGCCGGCGCGGCCCGTCGATGCTGGAGCCGGGAGTCGACCGGGCGGTCTGATCCGGTCCGCACGCCCGGGTGCGGACATGCAACGAGACGGACCCTGGAGGATCCGTCTCGGAGAGAGGTGGGTCAGAAGCCGTTCTGCTCGCGGCGGCGGCGCCAGCGCTCCTCGAACCGCTCCATCATCGAGCCGTGCGAGGAGGACGACCGGCTGCCGCGCAGCGAGCGCTTGCGGGACGACCGGCCACCGTCGATGACGCTGAACGACGGATGGTCGCCCGGCTCGGTCGTCCGGGTGGGCTCCGGGGTGCGGTGCTGACCGCGCCAGGAGCTGAGGGCGACGTAGGCCGAGACCAGCATGACCACGAACCCGACCACCCCGACCCAGGTGGTCTTGGTGACGGCACCGGACATCAAGACGACCACCCCGACCACGAAGGCGAGGGCGGCGACGAGGGCACGTCGACGAGCCGAGGCCCGCAGCGTGGTGCCCCGCATCGTCGACGCCAGCTTCGGGTCGTCGGCGACCAGCGCACGCTCCATCTGCTCCAGCAGACGAAGCTCCTCTTCCGAGAGCGGCACAGTTCCTCCCGCCAGCCGATTCCTGTTTCCAGTCTAGGCAGCCCGTTCGGCAACCGGTACCCGAGGCCAGAAATCCACACACAAAAAATCGCCGCGGGATTCCGGCGGCCCGGAGCCGAGGGCTCAGGCCGAGTCCAGCGCCAGCAGCTTCTCGCGCAGCGTGGTGGTCGCGCGCCGGTGCACCTGGCTGACCCGGGACTCGGTGACCCCGAGCACCTGGCCGATCTCGGCGAGGGTCAGGCCCTCGAAGTAGTAGAGGGCGATGATCACCTGGTCGCGCTCGCCGAGCTGGTCGACGACGCGCATGAGGGAGGCGTTCACGTCGCCCTGCTCGACCTGGTGGTCGGCGGCCGAGGAGAGCTCGTCGGCCAGGTCGAAGTCGTCGAGGCTGGCGTGGTTGGAGCTGGCCTGCCGGCTCAGGTCGCGCAGCTGCTGCACCGGGATGCCCACCTCGCGGGCCACCTCGGTGTCCTCCGGGACCCGGCCGAGCCGCTCCTCGAGCACGACCTGGGCGCGCTGGACCGCACGCAGCTTGTCGCGCACGGAGCGCGGCACGAAGTCCATCGACCGCATCCCGTCGATGATGGCGCCGCGGATCCGGGGCACCGCGAAGGTCTGGAAGGACAGCCCCCGGGCCGGCTCGAAGCGCTCGATGGCGTCCATCAGCCCGAGCACCCCGTCCGAGACCAGGTCGTCCTGGTCGACGGACTCGGGCATCCGGGTCCGGAGCCGGCCGGCGACGTACTTCACCAGCGGGGCGTACTGCAGGACCAGGCGGTTGCGCAGCCCGGCCTCGCCGGTGGCGCGGTACTCCGCCCAGATCTGGTCGAGGTCCTCGCTCGGCGTCATGCCAGGCTTCCGGACCGGCTCGCGCCGGTGTGCGGGGCGCGGAACGCGACCAGCGCGCTGGCCGGGTCGCGGCGGTAGCGGGCGATCAGCTCGGCCGTCGCCTCGTCGAGCCGCTCGTGCAGCGCGCGGCGGTAGTCGGTCAGCTGCGCCTCGGCGGAGCGGAGCCGGGAGATCGCGGAGGCCACGGCGGCGGTGTCCTCGGGGTCGAGCTCGGTGACCCACATGTCGGCGAGCACGGGAAGCTCCGGCAGGTCGTCGGCGGCCCGGACGCTCACCAGGGCGGTGCGGGTGCGCCCGGTGCCGGTGTCGCCGAGCACCCGGATCAGCTCGTCGAGCCGCAGGGGTCGCTCGTGGTGGGCCTCGGCCTCGAGGACGTCGATCCGGGCGTGCACGAGCCGGCGCCAGTAGGAGACCTTCTCCTCCTCCTCGGCCAGCCGTCGGCGGTAGAGCCGGAGGTCGGGGAGGTCGAGGTCGGACCATGCGTCAGGACCCGGAGCGACCTCGGCGAGCGCGAGGCCGGCCCCGGCGTCGTCTCCGAGCGGGCTCATCGGTCCGGTGTCTCCGTCGTGGGGTGCATCGAGGGGCGGGTAGCCAGTTACTCCCAAGACATTCTCACACCGGGGCCGGTCCGTCCCCCGATGTGACGATTCACCCGCCTTCCGCGGAGCCGGGGCCGACGAAACGTCCGAAGAGTTCTCCTCAAATAGTCCGTTCGGACTATCAAGACTGCCCCTGCTGGGTGCCGAAACTCCCTGTGCAAGCACCGCTGGACGATGCCGCTCCCTGGGAGATCGGCGGATCCGGCGGGAACAGCACCCCACCCGCGGGACCCGGGAAAGCCCCCCTTCCCCCTGCGGCGCCGGCACATCAGCCCCCCGATGCTCCGGCCTACGGCGGCCCTTGGTCCTTCGGACCTGGGGCCGCTGCCATGTCCGGACCAGTCCACCCGTCGTACCCGGGTCAGGCGCGGTCGGTGCCGATGAGGGTGGCGGGTCGCACCGCGGCCGCCCCGAACCTCGCGGTCGCCCGGTCGACCGCGCCGTCGGCCTCCGACCAGCCGTGCTCGCGCTCGCCGAGCACCAGCTGGCGCTGCACCGTGGACCGCGGCACCAGCCCCTCGACCCGGACACCGACCAGCCGGATCCGGGCCCGCTGCAGCCCCAGGGCGGTGTAGAGGTCGCCGGCGGTGGCGTAGATCTCCCGGGTCACGTCGGTGGCCTCCCCCAGCGTCCGGGAGCGGGTGATGGTCGTGAAGTCCGCGAAGCGCACCTTGAGGGTGACCGTCCGGCCGGCCACCCGCGCCGCCCGCATCCGGGTGCCCACCTTCGCGGAGAGCCGCAGCACCTCGCGCAGCACCACCGCCGGGTCGTCGGTGTCGCGCCCGAAGGTCTCGTCGGCCCCCATGGACTTGTCCGGCTCGTCGGACCCGCGCCGGGCGGTGACCACCCGGCGGTCCTCGCCCCAGGCGAGCTGGTGCAGGGAGGTGGCGCGGTGCACGCCGACGGCCCGCTGGAGCGTGGTCAGCGGGGTGTGCGCGACGTCGCCGACCGTGCGCAGCCCGAGCCGGTGCAGCAGCTCGGTGGTCCGCTCGCCCACCCCCCACAGCTCACCGACGTCGAGCGGGTGCAGGAACGTGGTCACCTCCCACGGCGGCACGACCACGACGCCGTCGGGCTTGGCGCGCCGGCTGGCCAGCTTGGCGACCGCGACGGTGGCGGCCATCCCGACCGAGCAGGTGATGCCCTGCTCGTCGTGGATCCGGGCGCGCAGCAGCTCCGCGATGGCGTACGGCGACCCGAGCCGTCGCACGGAACCGGACACGTCGAGGAACGCCTCGTCGAGCGAGAGCACCTCCACGAGCGGGGTGACCTGCCGGAAGGTCTCCATCACCGACCGGGACACCACCTCGAAGGTCTCGTGGGCCGGCGAGACCACCACGGCGTTCGGGCACAGCCGCCGGGCCCGGGTCATCGGCATCGCCGAGCGCACGCCGTAGGCCCGGGCGCGGTAGTTGGCCGACAGCACCACACCGCGGTAGCCGCCGCCCACGACGACCGGGACGTCCTGGAGCTCGGGCCGGTCCCGGATCGCGACGGAGGCGTAGAACGCGTCCATGTCGACGTGCAGCACCGGGCACGCCAGGGACGCCTGCTCGAGCCGCTCCGGGGGGATCACGGTCCCGCCTGCCCAGGAAACGGCCCGGACAAGAGCACGGACCGTGGTCTGTACCACGGCGCCGGCCGGACGGGAGACGCGTCAGCGGCGGGTGGCCAGGGTGTGGATCTGGGTGGCCAGGGTGAGGTACTCGGGACGGGTCGCGACGGCCTGCTCGAGCTCGACCAGGGCCTGCGCGGCTCCCGGCTCGAGGTCGACCAGCGAGCTGGGCACCAGGTCGACGAACACCCGGACCGCGTGCATGGGTCCGGCGTCCAGCCCGGCCTCGTCGAGCAGCGCGGTGACCTCGTCGGCGGTGAACCGGCGCCCGGTGCCGTGCCCGTCATGGCCGGGCACCTCGGCCGGGCCGCCCTCGAGCAGGGCGCGGGCCGCGGTGAAGTGGCCGGCCATCGCGCGGGTGACGACGGCCGCGTGCCGCTGGTTGACCAGCAGGCTGAGCGTGCCGCCGGGACGCAGGGCCGCCGCCAGCGTGCGGAGGGCGGCGCGGGGGTCGTCGACGATCTCCAGGACGCCGTGGCAGAGCACCACGTCGGCGCTCCCGTCGGGCACCAGGTCGGGCAGGCTGGCCAGGTCGCCCTGGCGGCCGGTGACCCGGTCGGCGACCCCGCTCTCGTCGGCCCGCCTGGCGAGGGTGGCCAGGGCGTCGGGGCTGGGGTCGACGACCACCACCTGGTGGCCGAGCTCGGCGACCCGGACGGCGAACCCGCCGGTGCCGCCGCCGATGTCGACCACCGCGGCCGGCCGCTCGCCCGGGGTCGGGTGCTGCGCGTCGAGCACCTCGCGCAGGGCGTTCCACACGACGGCCGTGCGGGCGGCACTGCGTCGCTGGAGGCTGCTGCCCGGGCGCTGCTCGGCTGACATGGCGCCCACCCTAGGGCTTGTCCCGAACAGATGCTGCGGCAGCGGGCGTGGCATCCGCGCCCGGTCCGGCAAGGCGGAGGCGCGAGAGCGCAGCGTGCTGCGCCGAGCGCCGACAACGCAGCTGGCAACGCCGCCGGCCGGGATGCGGGGCCGCGGACCGTCCGGTCGTCAGCCACCGGAGCTCCCCGGGGAGGAGTGCCACAGCTTGCGGGGTGCGCCGGAGACCCCGCCGGACGTCCCTTCCGACGCCCGCCTCCGGGCGGCCGTCTTGGTGTCCTCTCCGGGCGGCTTGACGTCGGC